>JBOGIN010000821.1:0-2626 GCA_050742275.1 Vicinamibacteraceae bacterium | reverse complement strand
GTGGAAGCGGGCAGCGCGGCCGCCAGCGGGACCCGCGGCCCGAGCGTCGCGCCGGTGGAGGCGCGACGCGTGGCGGCGATGGCACGTGGGGATGCGACGCTCGAGCGCATCCCGGCCCCGCGGTCATGGTGGGAAGTTCATCAGATCGTGGTGCCGCTCGTCTATGGTGTGATGCTCTGGCCGATGTGGCTCGCGCGCGCGCACATGGAGACCGGCACGTGGCGGACGCTGTGGTTCGTTGCGAGCGTGGCGGTTGTCGCGCTCGCGGCAACGCTCCGCTTCAACCTCGCGTTCACGTCCCGCTTCTATCCGGCGGCGCTCGATCTCCAGCGGCGCCGCGTCTCCTGGCTGGTGCGCGCGGCGGACTGGGCGATTGCGCTCCTGTTGATGGCCGGTGCGGCGATCGTCGGTGGGGCAGATGTCGGTCTCACGGCGGTGCTGGTTGGAGTGGCCATTGGTGCCACCGTTGCCTTCCTCTTCATCGAGCCTGCGACGACGCATGCGACGCTGGGTGAGCGTGGGCCCGACTTTTAGGTTGGGCGAAGGGCTGCGGGCTGTAAGATAGAAAGATCTCGGGCCGGACACGGCTCGCACCACCGTCTCGACCTACCCGATCGGCTGATCCGCATCACGGCAGTCTGTGGATAGCCTGAATGATCGACGCTGATTATGCCTAGTCCCTCGGAAACGAAGAAACGCATCAACTATGGTAACGCTTGGGAGGAGGCACGCGCGATCATCTGGGCGCGGCGCGGACGCATGGCGTTGGGCGCCCTGTTGATGCTCATCAATCGGCCGATCGGCTTCGTGCTTCCCCTGACATCGAAGTTTCTCATCGATGATGTCGTTGGCCGGAAGAACTACGAGCTGCTCGTGCCGCTGGCGGTCGCGGCCGGCGCGGCAACGCTCGTCCAGGCGGTCACCTCGTTCGCGCTGACACAGGTGCTGGGTGTGGCGGCGCAGCGCGCGATTACGGAGCTCCGGCGCTCGGTGCATGCGCACGTGACGCGGCTTCCGGTGCGCTACTTCGACACGACGCAAACCGGCGTCCTTATCTCACGCATCATGACCGACGCGGAGGGCATTCGGAACCTCGTCGGCACCGGGCTGGTGCAACTGACGGGCGGCATTGTCTCGGCCGTGCTCGCGCTTGGCGTGCTCTTCTATCTCAACTGGACGCTGGCGCTCGCGACGCTCGTCTTGCTGGGATCGTTTGCCGGCGGCATGGCGCTGGCGTTCAAGCGGCTGCGGCCGTTGTTCCGCGAGCGCGGAAAGATCAACGCGGAGGTCACCGGCAGGTTGTCACAGGGACTGAGCGGGATTCGCGAGGTGAAGGCCTACACAGCCGAGCGCCGCGAGCAGATCATCTTTGCCGGCGGCGTGCATCGCCTGCTCCGAAACGTCGCACGCTCCATGACGGGCATCTCGTTGACTACCGCGCTCTCCACTGTGGTCATCGGCGCTGTCGGCGTGCTCATGATCGTCGTGGGCGGCCGCGACTTGATCACCGGATACTGGACGGTCGGCGATCTGTTCATGTATGTCATTTTCGTCGGGCTGGTCGCGGCGCCGCTCGTCCAGATGGCGTCGATTGGCACGCAGATCACCGAGGCGTTTGCCGGTCTCGATCGCATCCGCGAGATCCGCCAGACCGTGGCCGAAGACGATGGTGACAGCGACCGGGTGCGGCTCGAGGATCTCCAGGGAGATATTCGGTTCGAGGAGGTGTGGTTCGAGTACACGGCGGGCGTGCCGGTGCTGAAAGGCGTGTCGTTCCGCGCGCGCGCCGGCTCGACGACCGCTCTCGTCGGCTCGAGCGGCTCCGGCAAGAGCACGCTGACCAGTCTGGTGATGGCCTTCAATCGCCCCTCGTCTGGCCGGGTCGTGATCGACGGCCACGACCTGCGCGACGTGCAGCTCGCCAGCTACCGAGGCCAGCTCGGCGTCGTCTTGCAAGATAACTTCCTGTTCGATGGAACCATCGCCGAGAACATCCGCTACTCCAAGCCGCACGCCAGCATGGACGAGGTGCGCGAGGTGGCGCGCATCGCCCACTGCGACGAGTTCGTCGAGTCGTTCGAGCAGAAGTACGACACGGTGGTCGGCGAGCGGGGCGTTCGGCTGTCGGGTGGCCAGCGACAGCGTGTGGCCATTGCGCGTGCGATCCTCGCCGATCCCAAGATTCTGATTCTCGACGAGGCGACATCCAGCCTCGATAGCGAGAGCGAGGGGAAGATTCAGGACGCGCTCCGCATGCTGCGCCGCGGCCGTACGACGTTCGTCATCGCACATCGCCTCTCGACGATCCGGAGCGCCGACCAGATCCTCGTCATCGAGGGCGGCCAGATCATCGAGTGCGGCACGCACGCGGAGCTCTATGTGCGGGAAGGACGCTACCGCCAGCTCCACGACCGGCAATACGAGTGGGAATCGGACCGGTTCATCAACCCCGGCGAGGATTTCACGCCGGAGCCGGAGAAGGTGGAAGCCGGATCGCGCGTGACCGAGGCGCTGTAGGCTCGGCACCGTCGACTTATCACGCTTCGCCCGCGCGGCCTGAAGGCCGCGCGCTACGTGCGAAGTAGCCCGATGCCGTCCTTGCTCACGTAGCGCGCGGTCTTTAGAC
>JBOGIN010000820.1:0-4221 GCA_050742275.1 Vicinamibacteraceae bacterium | reverse complement strand
GTGCATACACGCGCGGACGTGCTGACGAAGATCGCGTGGACACCGCCCACGCTCGTCGGGACACGGCTGTACGTTCGTGACCGGCAGAATATCGTCGCGCTGGAGCTGGGAGACGGCAGGTGAGGATGCCGCGGTTGAGGTCCCCGAAACGTCTGGTTGCACGTCGGCGTATCGTAGAGTGGAGAATCCTGCTCTGAGATACCATGCGACCCATGGACGCTTGGCGTTGCGCATCAAGGAGGGAACTGTGCGTCGGGTGCTTACCTCGTGCGTGGGTGTGATGCTGGCCGCTGGTGTCGTGCTCGAGGCGGAAAACTGGCCTCAGTGGCGCGGCCCGCAGGCAAACGGCGTTAGCGCTGAAAGTGGTCTCCCCGTGACCTGGTCCGCCACCGAGAACGTGGCTTGGAAGCTCACCATGCCGGAGTTCTCCGGCTCGACGCCGATCATTTGGGGTGAGCGCATCTTTCTCAACACCGCCGAGGGGGACCAGCTGCAGCTCTGGGTGCTGGACCGGACGAAGGGCGACCTGCTGTGGAAGCAACCGCTCGGCAGCGGCAACTTCAAGATTCGCAAGCAGAACATGTCCTCGCCGTCGCCGGTGACCGACGGCCAGCACGTCTGGGTGATGACCGGCACCGGGGTCTTGACGGCCTTCGATTTCGAGGGACGCAAGCTGTGGTCGCGCGACATTCAGAAGGACTACGGCGCGTTCGGGCTCAACTGGGGCTACGCGTCGTCGCCGTTGCTCTACGATGGCGCGCTGTTCGTCCAGGTGCTCCACGGGATGAAGACGGATGCCCCGTCGTACGTCCTGCGCATCGATGCCATGACGGGCAAAACACTGTGGCGCATCGAACGGCCCACGCCTGCGATTCGCGAGTCACCGGACTCGTACGCCACGCCCGCGTTGCTGAAGTACGGAAAGGCAACAGAGATCGTCGTCGTTGGCGGCGATGTCGTGACGGGGCACGACCCGGCGAGCGGCAAGGAGCTCTGGCGCTCGGGTGGTTTGAACCCAGAGAACAACCCGTTCAATCGCATTGTCGCCTCGCCGATTGTCGTCGACAGCATCATTTACGCACCGTCGCGGGAGAAGCCGCTGCTGGCACTCAAGGCGGGCGGCCGTGGTGATATCACCGAGACCCACCGCCTCTGGTCGTTCGACCGCGGGCCCGATGTTCCGACGCCCGCCACCGACGGCAAGTACTTCTATGTCGTGGACGACAAGGGGGTGGCGTACAGCCTCGATGCGAAGACGGGGAAGGTAATCTGGGGACCAGAACGGCTCGAGCCAGGCACGTACAGCAGCTCGCCGGTGATGGCCGACGGTAAGATCTACGCGACCAACGAGGACGGCCTGACCAGCGTCTTCAGGGCGGGGCCCAAGTTCGAGCGGCTCGCCACCAACACGCTCGACGATTACTGTCTCAGCTCGCCGGCAGTCTCCGACGGCCAGATCTTCTTTCGGACGACGAAGTATCTCTGGGCGATTGGTGAGCGGAAGAAATAGGCGTCAGGGATCAGGGCTCAGGGATCAGCAGGGGCAGGGATCAGCAGGCTTCAGGCCTGAGGCCTGCTGACCCCTGATCCCTGACGCCTGATCCCTACCCTTGTGGCCGATAGTAGAGCACCAGCCCCGCTCCAATCGACGCCAGCACGAATCCCACGTACAACATCGGATGGGGCGCGGCTTTCGGCGGATGGATGGCGAGCGACACGAGCACATTCACGAGCGGAGCACCGCCAAAGACCAACGGCATCACGTAGAAGGGGAGGCCGCCCGATCGGAATGCATAGATGATGCAAACGGCCCCGATGGCGCCGAGCCCCCCAGCCAGCAGGGCTGTCATCACGCCACCGGCGCTGAAGTCGCGCGCACCCAACGTGCCCTGGTAGCTCAACGCCGCCAGCGGGACGACCACACCGATCAAGAAATATGCGACGCCGACGCAGAGCAGCGCTCGCAGCGGGTTTCCAAGTCGAATCTGCCCCTGGTGGAGTAGGACGCCATAGGTCCCCCACGAGAGCACCGCACCTGCAACGTACCAAAGCCAGCTCATTTTGTTCCTCCCATCGAGGTCCTTGATGGCTCCCCTAATGTAATCTGTCTTCGAGCCTGCTTCATGCAGTCACGGAGAGGGAGATACCATGGCCGCGGGCGACGATGTGACCGGGTTCGTGAGAGAAGCGTTGGCGCGCGGGCTGCCGCGGGCGCAGATCGAGGCGGTTCTTCGAGAGGCTGGCTGGCAGCCCGCCCAGGTGAAGAGCGCGTTGGCCCACTTTGCCAATCTCGAGTTTCCCATTCCAGTCCCAGCACCACGATCGTATGTATCGGCACGCGATGCGTTCGTGTACCTGATACTGTTCATGACGCTGTACATTAGCGCATACAACGTGGGAGCGCTCCTCTTTCGGCTCATCGACATGGCCGTTCCGGATCCCGCGGCAACGGCGGTGTTTTCGCAGTACGTTCCTGCTGCCATTCGACGGTCGATCGCCTCCCTCATCGTGGCGTTTCCAATCTTCCTATTCGTCTCATGGTCCGTCAGCCGCGCGGTGCGCCTGAGCCCGAGTCGGCGCGCCTCGCCGGTTCGTCGCTGGTTGACGTACCTCACGCTGTTCGTCGCGGCCAGCGTGCTGATCGGCGATCTCATCGCGCTCCTGAGCGGGCTTCTCGGCGGAGACGTGACGATCCGATTCGTCCTCAAGGTACTCACCGTTGGCGTGATTGCGGGAATGATATTCGGCTACTACCTGTGGGATCTGCGGTCGGAAGATGAGGAGGTCGCGCCGTGAGGCCGTTCAGCGGTCGGTCTCTCTTCATTGGCTTCGCGATGGCCCTTATCGTGATTCCAGTCGTCATTGGACTGATCGTGCTCGATTCGCCAACCGCCGAGCGCCAGCAGCGGTTGGACAGAAAGCGGGTGGAGGATCTGCGCCGCATAGCCGCGGCGGCCGATCTGTACTGGACACGCCGCGGGCGCGTGCCGGCCTCGCTCGCGGCTCTCGCGCGAGAGCCGGGCCCGAGCCTCGCGCTGACCGATCCGGACACGGCGCGCCCCTACCGTTACTCCGTGCGCGGGCGGTCCACCTACGAGCTGTGCGCGCATTTCGAGGCATCATCAGGCGACGAGGTCCTGGGGGAGAACGGAGCCTTCTGGGCGCACGGCGCCGAAACGAAATGCTTTCGCCTCGATGCCCGCACCGTCACTCGCTAGGGGCATTCCATTTTTTCCCATAAGATGACGGCTTGCCCCCTCCTTCTGTTTCAGGAGCACGCATGAATCGCCAACGTCTCACGCCCGTGCAATGGGTGATCTGCGCGATAGCCGCGATCGGCTTCGCCTTCGACATCTACGAGATTCTCATGCTGCCGCTCATCGTGCGGCCCGCGTTGATGGAGCTCGTCGGCGCGCGGCCCGGCAGCCCGGAGTTCAACTACTGGGTCGGGCTGCTGTTCTGGCTGCCGGCCATTGCGGGTGGCATCTTCGGCTTGCTCGGTGGTTACTTGACTGATCGCTTCGGCCGGCGCCGCGTCCTCGTGTGGAGCATCCTGCTCTATGCGTTCTCGGCCTGCGCGTCCGGCTACACGACGTCGGTCGAGTGGCTGCTCTTCTTCCGTTGCACGACGTTCGTCGGCGTCTGCGTGGAGTTCATCGCGGCGGTCGCGTGGCTCGCGGAGCTGTTTCCGGATCCGAAGCGGCGTGAAGCCGTCCTCGGGTACACGCAGGCGTTCTCGTCGATCGGTGGCCTCATCGTGACGGCGGCATACTACCTGGCCGTCACCTACGGCGATTCGCTGCCGGCCATTCACGGTGGGCACGCTGCCTGGCGCTACACGCTCATCTCGGGTGTGATCCCGGCGCTGCCGCTCATCATCGTGCGGCCGTTCCTGCCGGAGTCGCCCATCTGGCGGGAGAAGAAGGCCGCCGGGACGCTTCAACGGCCCAGCATTGCGGAGCTCTTCAGGCCG
Organism: Vicinamibacteraceae bacterium; assembly: GCA_050742275.1. Classification (GTDB taxonomy): domain Bacteria; phylum Acidobacteriota; class Vicinamibacteria; order Vicinamibacterales; family Vicinamibacteraceae; genus WHTT01. The sequence goes on along the minus strand of JBOGIN010000820.1, from coordinate 248 downwards.
CAACTCCGCACGACCACGCTCGTCACCGCGCTGATGTTCGCCTGCAGCTACGGCGCCGCGTTCGGGGCGCTCCAGCATGCGCCGCGTATCGTGCCGGGCCTCGCCGAAGTCCAGCCTCTTTCCGAACTCCAGCAACAGCAGACGGTCTCGGCCGTGCAGGGATTCCAGGAGATGGGCGGCCTCGTTGGCCGCTTCGCGCTTGCGTTCTTTGCCGTCCGGGTCCTGGCGCGCCGGCCGCTGCTCCGGAT
>JBOGIN010000819.1:0-7136 GCA_050742275.1 Vicinamibacteraceae bacterium | reverse complement strand
AGGCGCGATCGCGGCCATCGAAGACCTTCGGGATATAGACCGGACCTCCCATGCTGCCGCCGTAGATATGCTGCCGCAGCACCGGCGTTTCTTCGTTGAAGAACCCCCGGGCGTTGAACGCGTCGTCTCGGAAGAACTCGAACAGCGAGCCGTGCGGCGCATTGGTGCCAGATTTCGTCGTCAAATTGATGATGCCATTCGCTGTACGGCCGTACTCCGCTGAATAATTGCCAGTGATCACGCGGAACTCGTCGATGGCCTCCGTGCTCACGGACTGGAACCCGGGGTCGTTTCGCCTTTCGCTCGCGGCCTCTGCGCCATCGAGGAGCATGCTGTGCCCTGTCGAAAGACCACCTCCAATCCGCAAGCTCGTGTTGTCACCTGGCGTGGCGATCACCCCCGGAACGAGGGAAACGAATTCCAGATTGTTCCGCAGTCCGCCAGTGAGAGAGAGGGGAAGCTGCAAGATCCTCTGAGAATCAAACGTCTTGCCGAGATCGGTGCGTTCGGTTTGAAGCAGGGGTGTCGCTGGGGCCACCTCGACGACTTCCGCGATCTCGCCCAGCTCCAAACGGAAGTCCAACCGAGCCGTGGCGCCTACGTTCACGATGACGCCGGGCGCCGCCGCACGACGAAAGCCCTGGATCTCCGCGGTCACCGTGTAGCTCCCCACGGGCAAGTACGGGATGTCGTACGTGCCGTCATCTCCCGTCACGGCGCTCTGCACCAAGCCGGTCGCGATGTTTCTGGCCGTCACGGAGACTCCAGGCAGAACGGCGCCCGTAGCGTCCGTGGCAATGCCGGTGACCGCTCCGCGATCCTGGGCGAAGACGAGAGACGACACGCTCAGACAGGCGAGTAGAGAAAACGCGGACGAAACAAGTAGATGGGCAGGGTCCAATCTTGTTCCCACGGCTTCCTCCCAGCGGACGTGAGTCGACGGTTCGACTTCGCTCACCGTCGACCCTGAGCGCCGTCCAAGGGTCGAGGGTGCAAGCCCCGAAACCTGACACGTGCGTCAAGCTCCAGCTCTCGAGGGTCTAGCGAGTTGCACCAGCAATACGCGCGACACCAGTGCGCGTCAATACGTGCGGTTTATTCGAATGCGTAAATAAGTTACAGAATTGCGTGGCGGAACGCGTCGACTCGTGCGGTTCGCCTTGGCCGAAGCCGAGGCTCGTTACGCTGCCTCCGGTGCGGCGGCTGGCTGTTGTCGCGCGGCGGCCTCTGCAGCCTCCGAGAACCGGACGAACACCGTGAGCCCAGCCGACACGGTCACGAGCCCGCCGAGGATCAGCAGCGCCTGCGGCCACGAGAGGGTCTCGGCGCGGAACAGGAAGCCCGCGAGCACGGCCCCGAGGTTGCCGCCGGCGCCGACAATCCCAGAGACCGAGCCGAGCGCCCCCGGGTTGATGAAGGGGACGACAGAGTACGTGGCCCCCTCGGACATCTGTACGAAGAGGCTGAAAACGATGAGCGCGGCGATGGCCGCGGCGAGCACCGTCATCTGCGAAAAGAACATGAGCATCAGCCCCTCGCCAGCGAGCGCACTGCCCAACCATGCCACGCGTCCACGAAGCCCCCACCTGAGGCCGCACCGATCGCCGATGACGCCGCCAAGGGTTCGCGCGAAGATGTTCATCAAACCAAACAGCCCGGCCACCAGACCGGCGGTCCGCAGGCTGAGATCGAAGTAGTCCGTGAAGTACAGCGCCGCGATGTTGTTGATGGTCAGCTCGACACCGAAGCACGCACCGTAGATGAAGAAGAGCGCCCACACGCGTGGGTCGCTGGACGCATCGCGGAACGAGCCCGCGCGCGCCGTGGGCCGGCCGGCGCCGCGGGCGAGATCGCAGTAGTTGCCTTCGGGAGCATCCTGCGTGAGCCGGTAGTACGCCGCGCCCGCGCCGAGGCAGACGAGGCCCGCCATCACCATCGCGAGCCGCCAGCTCCAAAACTCACTCACGCCCATCACAACGAGCACCGTGAAGAGGAGCGGCATGACGATCTGGGTCACACCGCCTCCCAGATTGCCCCACCCGGCCGTCGTCGCGTTGGCCGTACCGACGACGTTCGGCGCGAACATCACCGAGCTGTGGTACTGCGTGATGACGAACGACGCACCAATGGCGCCGATGGCCAGCCGAAACAACAAAAACGTCTCGTAGCTCTGCGCCAGACCGATGCCCATCACGGGCAGCGATCCCAGGATGAGAAGCCAGGTGTACGTCACACGCGGGCCCAGCCAATCGCACAACCAGCCGATGAGGAGCCGCGCGAGGATGGTGCCGGCCACAGAGGCGATCACGATGTTGCCGATCTGCGCCTGGGTGAGGTGCAGTTCGTCGCGCACCACCGCCGTCAACGGCGCCATGCCGAACCAGGCGAAGAAGCACAGGAAGAAGGCAAGCCACGACATGTGGAAGGCGCGCATGTGTGGCGGACGGAAGCTGAATAGCTCGATCCGGGTGGCTTTCGTGGCAACTGAACCCGCATCAGACGGTGACATCGTGTCGAACCCTCTCATGTTTCCGCGAACCGAATACACCGAAGTATCGGCACAAGTATCGGCACACAATCAGCAAGACAGATGCCACGCGTCGCGTGGGGCTCACACGACGTGCTGGATCGCACATTTCTGGGGGAATCTGTCGAGTGGAAGGGGTAGAGGGCTACGATCAGGGGCGCTGTGTACCGACAATGTTGTACGGCTCGCGAGGGGTGCGACAGCCATGTCGGACGCGAAGCACATGAGTGACTTGCCGTATCGGCGAATTCGCAGAGTGCGATATCGGCCGATCACAAGCTTTGATACCGGCTACCTGCACCCTGATCCGAGGTTCCTCTTGACAAACGAGATAAGAAGCGTAATCTTGTCTCGTTTCGCTAGATGAGAGGGTGAAAGAGACGATATGCCGCCGGAGAACAGAGAAAGCACGCTGGTGAAGGGCACGCTCTACATGCTCATCCTCAAGACCCTGACGCTCGAGCCGATGCACGGCTACGGCATCGGCGTCCGGCTCGAGCAGATCAGCAAGGGGGTGTTCCAGCTCAACGCAGGCTCGCTGTTTCCAGCGCTGCGCCGTTTGGAGCGAGACGGCCTGATTCGCAGCGAATGGCGGGTCACGGAGAACAACCGGCGTGCCAAGTACTACGCCCTCACGCCGGCCGGGCGTGCGGCCCTCAAGCGGGAAACCCACAACTGGGAGGTGCAGACCACGGCAATCGCGCGCATTCTTCGAGCGTCGCTGGGAGAGCTCTGATGACCTGGCTCAGGCGTCTCGTCGGCGGGCTCGGAGCCCTGCTCCGGAGGGACCGCATGGAGCGGGAGCTAGACGAGGAGCTTCGCGCCTACCTGGAGGCGTCCAGCGAAGCGAAGGTGCGCGCCGGGGTGAAGCGGGAAGAGGCAATCCGCGCCGCATGGATCGAATCGGGAGGCATCGAGGCGGCGAAGGATCGCGTGCGCGATGTCGGTTGGGAGTCCGTGGTGGAGAGCTGCTGGCGGGACGTACGCTATGCCGGCCGCATGCTGCGAAAGTCGCCGGGGTTCACTGCAGCTGCCGTTCTCACCCTTGCACTCGGTATCGGGGCCAACACCGCAATCTTCAGCGCGGTGAATGCCATCATCCTACGCCAGCTGCCGGTCGACCGCCCCGAGGAGTTGATATCGCTCGCGGCGGTCTATCCGAATGGTGTGGAACCGATCTTTTCCTACGCCGCATACCGCAGAATCGCGGCCGACGGGGCGCATCTGATCGACGCCTTGGCAGCCTCGACGACCCGACGTGACGCGATCACGATAGACGAGGCGCCGGAGCCCATTGATCTCAAGTGGGCGTCTGGGAACTACTTCACGGCGCTGCGCGTGTCCGCCGCGTCCGGACGGACGTTGCTTCCGTCCGATGATCGACGGCCGCCTGGCAGTCCCGTCGCGGTCCTCAGCGACGCGTACTGGGCGCGGCGGTTCGGCCGTGATCCTGCGGTGGTGGGCCGCAGCTTCAGCCTAAATGCGAGGACGTTCACGATCGTCGGGATAGCGCCGCGCGGATTCTTCGGCGAAAGCCCGGGTGAGGCCGTGGATCTCTGGATGCCGCTGTCGGCACGGCCCGATACGCCGGCATGGGTGTGGAGTGGACACAGCACCACCTGGCTCCGAATCCTCGCGCGGCGGGGGCCTGGGGTCAGTCTCATGCAGGCACGCGCCGGCCTCGCATCGATATACGGCCACGTCCGCGACGAGATGGCCGCCGGCGAGGAGAGCTCGGAGCACCGAGCGAGTGTGCTCGAGAGCCGTCTCACCGTCTCGGAGGCCAGCGGCGGATCCTCACCGCTGCGGGATAACCTCTCGAGGCCGCTGCTGGTCCTGATGGCGATTGTCGGGCTCGTGCTCCTCGTCGCGTGCGCGAACGTCGCAAACCTGATGTTGGCGCGGGCGGCGACCAGGATTCGAGAAACCACCGTATGTTTGGCCATCGGTGCAGGGCGGCTGCGGCTGATCCGGCAAGCGATGGCCGAAGCGCTGCTCCTCGCGGCGTTCGGCGGCGTCGGTGGGATGCTGCTCGCGATGTGGGGTACGTCCGCTCTCGCGTCGCTGATCTCAAGCGCCTTGCCTCTCTCACTCGACGTGAGTCCCGACATGCGCGTGCTTGCGTTCGCGATGCTCACGTCATGCGCAACGGCTGTCCTGTTCGGCCTGCTGCCGGCGATACGCGTGGCCCGCGTCGATCCTCTCGGGGCGCTCAGGGCCGGTGGCGGTGTGCCTGGCCGCGGCACGGCACGTATCCCCCTTGGCCGCACTCTGGTCGTGACGCAGATTGTGGTGTCGCTAGTGCTGGTCGTTGCGGCAGGACTGTTCGTTCGCAGTCTGCTCGAGATCAAGGACATCGAGCCGGGCTTCGATCCGAGTCGTGTTCTGCTCGTTCGGATGACACCGCCGGTCAACGCACAGTCCATCTCGGTCGAGACGAGACGGAATCTATACCGCCAGCTGCTAGCGCGCGCGGAAAGCATCCCTGGTGTGGAGGGCGCGAGCGCATCATTCTCCGGCGTGCTCTCGGGGGAAACGTGGCGGAATGTCATCGTCGTCGAAGGATTCGTCCCGCGCGCCGGTGTCACCCCGCGAACATTCGTGAATTCAATTACTCCTCGTTATCCCGACGTCATGCGGATCGCCATCCTGCGCGGTCGCGGGTTCACCGATCGTGGCCACGAGACCGTACCGAAAGTCGCGATCGTGAATGAGACGTTCGCCCGACAGTTCTTTGGGCGGGCGGACGCACTCGGAAAGCGGGTTGAACTGTGCCCGTGCGGCTCGCCACCACCCGGAATGATGGAAATCATCGGCATCATGGAAGACGCCAAGTATGTCGACCTACGCGAAGAAAGCCGGCCGATGCTCTATGTCCCCTTCACGCAACGCGACCAAGACCTCGGTGAGATTCAAGTGCGCACGGCTGGGGAGCCCGCGGCGGTTGCCGCGAGGGTCTATCGCGAGCTTGCGGCCGTCGACAGCCGCCTGCCGGTTGTCGCAATGAGACAGGCGCGTGACCAACTGGAGGCGTCAATCGTGGCAGAGCGTCTGATTGCCAAGCTCTCAGCCATGTTCGGGCTCCTCGCGCTCCTGCTGGCCAGCGTCGGGTTGTACGGCCTGATTGCCTACGCCACCACGCAGCGCACCGGCGAGATTGGGATTCGGATGGCGCTCGGGGCGGACCGCCGAGACCTGTATCGGCTCGTGTTGCGTGACACGTTCACGCTCGTCCTCGCTGGCGTGGTGATTGGGATGCCCGCGGCGTTGGCTGGTGCGCGACTCCTCGCGAGCCAGTTATACGAGGTTGGACCAAACGACCCCCTTGCGCTGTCGGTCGGTCTCGCTACGCTCGCGGGCGCGGCAACGCTCGCCGCCTGCCTGCCAGCACGCCGGGCGGCATGCGTCGACCCCGCGGTTGCCCTCCGGGCCGAGTGAGAAACGCACAAGGGACGGCGGTTCCGGCGCCCATTCCGGGCGATGGATGGCGTTCGTGGCAGGCCCCACGATGTTCCTCGGTTCGCGGGGAAATTAATGACATTCCGTCTCATCCGTGCGGGCGAGCGGCCACCCCCGATCCCGACAACTTGCGCGCGGACGTGTACATCGTCGACGCGATCGTTGGCTGGGGCTCGAACCCTGGACCAGCATTCCACGACGTCTCGGACATCACGTGTGTGGGCTGAATTTTCGCTGGCGTCGGCGCTGTCACGTGAATTCACCTGACCAGCCGTCTTGCCCCGGCCGATTTTTCGTTGACTCCGCTGCGACGTGCTGAAAGAATGTCGCGCCTGATGCGGAACGTTGCTCGTTTTCGGTTCCTGCGTATTATTGTTGCGCTTCCCGCCAGCCCTCGAACGCCTGCTGAGGAACGGTCCGCCTCCGCTTGGCTTTCCGCGAGACAGGCCAGGCCCCCTAGCCAGCATCCCGCAGTCCATTGATTGGTGCCACGTCGGCTTCCGACTGCCCGTTTGACGAGGCAGACGTCCCGAGATTTTTCCCGTTCCGCAGCGAAAGTAGTGGATGACGCGAATGACCCGTTGTAGAATGCAGGCGTTCCTGCCATTGGTTCCGCTCTCCCAGCGCGGGCCTGAGGCGAATGCTGTGTTCGCTATCGGTCCAGCAAGGGGAGAGCAATGCAACTTCTGAGAACACTGAGTGTCCTGGCCGTGGTCTGCATGGCGGCCGCCTGCAGCGAGGATTCCCCCACGGCCCCCGCGGAGGTGGCGCCTCCAGGTGGCGGTGGATCGAGGACGGAAGAGCGTGGCGAGGAAGGGCCTACGCTGAAGCTGACGCCGCCCATGCCGATGGAGCCGGCCGATGGCCACAGGTACGACAAGGACGAGCGCGCCAAGCCCCTCGAAGCGGAGGCCGCGGCCGGTGAGTTCGCGGAGATCGAGGGCGTCGTGCATCGGTTCCAGGTCTTCAAAGGCGGGCGCCGAGTGGTCAATCGCGTCGTGTCCGGTGGAGGAGAGACCGTACGCCTCGACATGAAGGGCACGGGCCTCAGCGCGAAGACGACGTATCAGTGGCGCGTTCGCGGTGAGAACGAGGAGGGCGTGGGTCCCTGGTCACCGACGTTCTCCTTTACAACCGGCGCATCCAGCAA
>JBOGIN010000818.1:0-8338 GCA_050742275.1 Vicinamibacteraceae bacterium | reverse complement strand
CGCGGCGGACGAGGAACGACGAGCGGTCGTCGCCGCCGTTGATTGAAAACACGAGCTGCCCCCTTCACGGATCCCTTTTCGTATATAAGTGTGTTGCATGAGTGACTTGTCCGGTCGAACAGGTCTGGTTGTAGGTGTGGCCAATAAGCGATCGCTCGCATGGGCAATTGCCCACGCGGCGGCGCAAGCTGGCGCGCAGCTCGTGCTGACGTTTCAGAACGAACGGCTCGAGGAGAATGTGCGCGAGCTTGCGGCGACCTTGCCGCGCCCACCGTTGCTGTTGCCCTGCGACGTCGCAAGCGACGAGCAGGTGAGCGCGCTGTTCGCCACCATCGAACAAGAGCTTGGGAGCCTGGATTTCCTCGTCCACGGCGCAGCGTTCGCCCCGCGCGAGGCCCTAGCCGAGCCATTTTCGCGGACGTCGCGCGAAGCCTTCCGCATCGCGCTCGACGTGAGCGCCTATTCCCTGGTGGCCCTGGCGGCCGGCGCGGCACCACTCATGACCAAGCGCGGCGGTGGCAGCATCGTCACACTGACCTACCTCGGCAGCGAGCGCGTCATCCCGAACTACAATGTCATGGGCGTCGCCAAGGCGGCGCTCGAGGCCTCGGTGCGGTACCTGGCAGCGGATCTCGGCACGGAAAACATCCGTGTGAACGCCATCTCTGCCGGCCCGGTGAAGACACTGGCCTCTGCTGGCGTCTCCGGCTTTTCCAGCATGCTGCAGATTGGCCGCGACCGCGCGCCGCTGAAGCGCAACATCGTTGGCGCGGAAGTCGCCGACGCGGCGCTGTTCTTGCTGGGGCACGAGTCACGCGCCATTACCGGGGAGGTCCTCTTCGTGGATGCTGGATTCCACGTAATGGGCATGTAGACCGTTCACCGAGGGGGCGGACCCCTTCTTGCACGAGGGGTATTCCATGAATCGAAGCCATCGTGTGCTGCTGGGTTTGTTGGCGATTGCCCTGACCGGATCGCTCGTCGCGGGATGCGCGCAGCGCGTGAGCCGACCGACGGACGACAACACGATTCAAGTGCGCGTGACGACGGCGCTGCTCAACGATCCGGAGGTCAAGGGCTCGGCCATCAGGGTCTCGGTTACCAACGGCGTCGTGGTGCTCTCCGGGCCAGTGCGCACCAAGGGTGAAATAGACAAGGCCCTCAACGTGGCGCGATCGGTCTCCGGCGTCAAGAACGTGGAGTCGAAGCTGAAGGTGCGTTAGGAAGAACACGAAGGGCTTCACCACGAAGAACACGAAGAGCACGAAGAACGTAGGGCACGAAGTAAGCCGATTGATGTTCTTCTTCGTGTGCGTCTTCCTTCGTGCTCTTCGTGCCCTTCGTGGTGAAGCCCTTCGTGTTCTCGTGGCGCTTCGTGTGCTCGGTGGTTAGTCGTGCCAGCGCTCGGTGTGAATGCGCGCCGCACGAACACCGAGCTGGCTCACTATCTGTGCGAGATCGCTCACGAACGTCGGCGGGCCGCACAAGAACGCTTCCACGTCTCGTCCACCCAAGTCTCGATACGGCACGCCTTGCTCGAGAAGCGTGCGTGTGATGCGGCCGCGCTCACCGCGCCAGCGTGGACCGGCGAGCCGCGAGGCGGTGAGCAGGAGCTGCAGACGCCCTTGCCGTACCAGACGACGGAACTCGTCGAGATATGAGAACTCGGTCGTCCGCCTGGCGCTATAGATGAGTGTCACGGGCGCCGAGTGCTGGCGGGCCAGCGCCTCGCGGATCATCGAGCGGAGCGGTGCAATGCCTGTCCCGCCTCCGATGAAGAGGAGCGGGCGCGCGTTCAGCGCATCGGGCAGCACGAACGACCCGGACGGACCTTCGACGTCCAGCTTGGCGCCCGGCCGGAGGCCCGCGAGCGGTGTGCCCTCGCGACCGGATCCATTCACCGCCAGCAGGAACTCCAGACGGCGGGTGCGCCGCACGTCGGCGGGCGCGCATGCGATCGAATACGGCTGCCTGACCGGGTGGCCATGCAGCCCTATCACCACAGCTTGTCCCGCCCGGAAATGAAAGGGCGCGTCACCGAGGTCCGCTTCCAGGATGCGCGTCGTCGGGGTGGCCACGCGGACGCCGCGGAGCGTCAAGGTCAGAACATCAGACACGGGTCTCGCTGGGCGGGCGTTCGTGCTGCTTGTAGTACTCGGACTGGTATTGCTCGATGAGCCCCTTCATGCGTTTCGCGTCACCTTTTGTGTGGCCCGTGCATACGATAGCGCTCGTGCCGCCCGTGGTCTCGATGTAGACATCGGAGAAGAACAGTCTCGTGTCGATGCGCACCGAAGCGACGTGGGCCATGTGGATGGAGTGCTCGTGACGGCCCACCCAGCGCGGGGTGTAGCGCACGACGCTTTGCGGCGTGATGACGACCTGTGTGGGAAGCAGTCGGTTGCCCGCGCTCAGACGGCTTGCTCGAAACACCTCGCCTTCGTTCAGCGGACGGCCCTTGATGTACAGGAACAGCCACAACATGAGCAGGCCACCACCGACGATGTAGACGGCGACCAACAGCAGCGGCAACGAACTGGAATCAACCATCGTCTCTCTCGCGAGCGCTCGATTCTGACGCTACGTGACCCTGACCCCTGACGCCTAGCCAAGGTAACGCTATCAGGTCTGATAAGCTACTACCAGCCAAGGGGCTCCGCCTCACGGCCGGTCCATGTATGGGCACACTCACATCGGAGCTCGGGCATTGGCAGACACGCGCGACGCGGAACCCGCTCGTCTACGTGGATGCCAACCTTCCGGCGGGCCTGGTCGGGTTCATGCGCGAGCGTCTGGGGTGGGACGTGTTCTTCGTCATGGAGCATGCGGATCTGCGCCGTGCACGCGACGGCGAGCATTTTCGTCGTGCCCGCGAGATGCGGCGTACGCTCTTGACACTCGACCGTGACTACTTCGACGATCGCCGCTTCCCGCCGCTGGAGTGTGGCGGTGTGATCGTGCTGTCAGCCCCGGACGAGCGTGCGCTCTCGTTGTTGCTCCGAAGACTCGATCGTCAGCTCTTTCGCTGCGAGCGGAGCGACGCGGACGGCGACCGGCCCCCGGCGCGCGATCTCCCGCTGGCGGGCCGCAAGCTGCTCGTCTATCCAGGTAGCCGTTTGGCCACAGACGCTGATCGATGATCATCCTTGCCGGTCCCGATATCGTCCTCCCAGATCGAATCGTCAGGAATGGCAGCCTCGTCATGGACGAGGGTCGCATTGTCGATGTGCGCGAAGGCGGCGCGCCGACCGATGCCGGCCGTCGGGATCTCGGCGGACATTTCGTGATCCCAGGCTTCATCGACGTCCACGTCCACGGCGTGGAAGGGCTCGACGCGCTCGGGCCCGTCGAGTCGATCGGGGAGATAGCCACGCGCCTGGTGAAGTACGGCGTGACCGCGTTCTGCCCGACCACGATCGCCTGCAGCCCGCAGGATCTCGAGCGTGCCTTGAATGCGATACGCGTCGCCCACCGGCCTCGAACCGAGACACGCGGAGCGCACGTATTGCCCGCGCACTTGGAGAGCAACTTCATCAATCCAGACTATCGTGGCGCACAGCCGCTCGAGCATCTCTCTGCGCCGCCGCTGCCGGCGAAGGGACGTGAGGATGCTGGCGGCGACGAGATTCTTCGCGTCATAGATGCCTATCAGGCGGAGGTTGGCATCGTCACGCTGGCGCCGGAGCTGCCGCATGCGCTGGCGCTCATCGAACGGCTCGTGTCCCGAGGTATCCACGTTTCATTGGGGCACTCGGGAGCCACGCTCGAGCAGGGGCGTGCAGGCATAGAGGCCGGCGCGCGGCAGGCCACGCATCTCTTCAACCGGATGCCACCGCTGAATCACCGGGCGCCCGGCCTCGTCGGCGCCGTGTTGGAGTCAGAGGCGGTCGCGGCGGAGATTGTCTGCGATGGGTATCACGTCCATCCGCTCATGGTGCGGGCCGCCATTGCCGCCAAGCGCGTGCCTCACGTGATGGTGATTACCGACGGTATCGCCGGAGCGGGCCTCCCGGTCGGCTCGCGGGTCGAGCTGGGTGGCCGGCCGGTCACCGTCCGTGAAACGGCCTGCTTCCTGGACGATGGGACGCTCGCCGGGAGTCGGGTCACGATGGACGGAGCATTTCGCTTCGTGGTGCAGGCGCTGGGCTTTTCGCTGCTGGACGCCGCCCGGCTGTGCGCGACGAATCAGGCGGAACAGCTGGGACTCTCCGATGTCGGCGCCCTTCGTGTCGGTGCCGGGGCCGATCTAACCGTGCTCGACTCCAACTTGCAGGTTCGCAGCACCTACGTGGCGGGCCAGCTCGCCTATGACGCCAGTACGGTGAGCAGCTAGCGGTTCTTGGCTCTTGGTGCGTCTAGCGCCGTGGTGCCACGGCTGGCCGCCGCTTGAACTTTGAGACCCGTTCGACCGTCTACGTATCTTGGATGAGATCTGTACAGCTTGACTTCGCTCGCCTGCCGCTCGCCGCAACGCTTGCGGTTCCCTGTCTTCTCGCCGGCTGCGTGGTCCAGGTCGATTCGGAGGGCCAGATCTCCACGGAGCACAAGCGCTTCCAGGTCGAGGGCGCCCCGGAGGTTACGCTCTCCACGTTTAACGGCAGAATCGAGGTGCGCACGTGGGACCGGCCCGAGGTGGCAGTGGATGTCGAAAAGCGCGGCGCCACTTCCGAGCTGCTCGACGCCATCGAGGTCGTGAGCGACCAAGAGGGCTCTCGCGTTCGGGTCCAGGTGCAGCCGCCGCCGCAGGGGACGTGGGAGCTCGTCGGCGCCCCCCACAGCGCGCGATTGATTGCGCGCGTGCCGGCGCAGTGCAGCATCGTGGCGCGCAGCGATGACGGTTCGATTATCGTCGAGGGCGTCGAGGGGCCGCTCGAGCTACGGACCGCTGATGGCAGCGTCACCGCGCTGAACGTGAAGGGCGACGTGCGCGCCGACACCGGTGACGGCCGTATCAAGATCGAGGATGTGGAAGGACGCTGCGACCTCAACACCGGCGATGGCAGTGTCTCCGTTCGAGGGCAGATCACGGATTTGAGCGTTCGCACCGGCGATGGCGCCGTCACCGTGCGGGCCCTGGCGGGGAGTCGCATGGGAACCGAGTGGGATATCGAGACTGGCGACGGCGCAGTGCTGATGATGCTTCCAGCATCGTTCGACGCCGAGCTCGATGCGTTTACCGGCGACGGCAGCGTCCGCATCGCCGAGCTCGTCTCGGACCCGCACTTCGACCGCGACGCCGAACGCGACCGATCCCATGGATCGCTCCGAACGCGTTTGGGTGGCGGAGGACATCTGCTGAAGATACGGACCTCTGACGGCTCGATCGCGCTCAAGGCCATTCACTGAGCGCCGCAGCGAGTGGCTATCCACTAGGGCTCCTCGACGCGTATGCCGTGGGATCGGTCAGCCCCGCGTGCGCAAAAGCCTCCTGCCGCTCCCGACACTTGCTGCACTGGCCGCAGTGAAGCCCGCCAACCGTCTTCATACATGACAGCGTGAGATGGAGGGGGACGCCGAGCGCAAGCCCGAGCCGAAGGACATCCGCTTTGCGAAGATCGCGAAATGGCGTCGAGATGGTGATGTCGTGGGCGAGGCCGAGTGACAGTGCCCGTTCGAGCGCGCGAAAGAACTGCGGTGTTGCATCGGGAAACGGGTTGCCGGCGAGCGGTCCGAGCGCGAGCTCGTGAATCGATGCGTGCGCGCAGAAGATCGCGGCCTTTGTGAGCAGGGTGAGATTGCGGCCGATAATGTACACGTGGTCGTCGGGGGTGTGATACCCGGGCGGGTTTCCCTGAATGGCCCAGTGCGTGGGCGCGTACACGTCGCGCATGCTCATGTCGAGAACCCGCGCCGGCCGGATGCGGCCGTCGTGGTTCAACGCAGCCATCACCGCCTTCAGCCGGTGCTGCTCCTCGGCCTCCCACGCGAGCCCAACGGCGACGTAGATCGGTTGAACCTCGGTTCTCTTGGCTTCGTGGGCCAGTAATACGACGCTATCGAGACCGGCTGAGCAGAGTACGGCTACAGGCATGGATCAGGAAACGGGAAACAGGAATCAGAAAACGGGAAACGGGAAACGGGAAACACGGCCACGTTCCGAAGGCCACTATCCGCATATTGTCTTCGATCTCGACGGCACGCTGGTGGATTCGCAGCGAGATCTCGCCGATGCGGCAAACGCCCTCGTCTGCCGGTACGGCGGCCGGCCCCTGACGCTCGACGCCGTCATCCGCATGGTCGGCGAGGGGGCGCGTAAGCTCGTCGAGCGTGTCGTCGATGCGTCGGCCATCTCCGTCTCGATAGACGAGGCGCTCGAGGCGTTTCTCGCGCTGTACGAGCAGCGTCTCGCCGTCCATACTCGCCCGTACGACGGCATCGTGCCCACGCTCGAGCGTCTAACCGCGACTCGATGCATCTCGGTGCTGACCAACAAGCCGCATCGCGCCACGGAGCGTCTTCTCGACCTGCTCTCCTTGACGCGCTACGTGCGGTTCGTGGTCGCGGGGGATCATCGGTTTCCGCGAAAGCCGGACCCGGAAGGGTTGCGGCACCTCATCGCGTGCGCCGGTGTCGCGGCTGCCGAGACGCTGCTCGTTGGCGACTCGTGGGTCGACCTACAGACGGCGCGGGCGGCGGGAACCGGCGTGTGCCTGGCGCGGTACGGCTTTGGATTCGTGAACATTCCAGCGGAAGAGCGCGTCGGAGTACTCACCATCGGGCGGCCAGAGGATCTGCTGAGCGTCGTGGCAGGGCAAGACTAGGAGAGCTCGACGAGCAGCTTGGACGCGGCGCGCGTGCCGAGCGTGATCTCTCGATGATCCTTGACGCTGACGCGCACGCTGTCGGAGGCGCTGTCGCGCGCTTCCACTTCGAGGTGCTGCCCAGGCTTGAGGTCGCTCTGCTCGACGAAGCGCAGGAAGTCGGGATCCTGATCGAGCACGCGGATGACAATCGCGCGCCGGCGCAGCGGGCAATCGAGCAATGTGTGATACTCGCGATGGTCGAGCGCTCCCTCCGGGCTTGGAATCGGGTCGCCATGCGGGTCGACCGATGGCCGGCCGAGCATTTCATCCATCCGCTCGATGAGCCGGTCCGAGACGACGTGCTCGAGCTGCTCCGCTTCATCGTGCACCTCGGTCCAGCTCATGCCCATCACCTGCACGAGGAACAGCTCGACGAGGCGATGCCGCCTGAGCACCATCGCGGCAAGCCGAGCGCCTGCCTGCGTGAGCCGCACGCCCGTATACGGCTCGTAGACCACCAGGCCTGCCTCGGCCAGCGCCTTGACCATCGTCGTGGCCGTGCCCGGGACGACGTTCAGGGCCGCGGCGAGCTGACCCATGGGCACCAGATCCCGCCCGTCGGGCAGATCGGTCTGGCCGTGGTAGATGGCCTTGAGGTAGTTTTCAACTGTGCTCGATGGCAGCATGACCTGCTTGACGCGATCACAGTGGTCCGTCAGCGGACCACCAGCAGCCCTTATCCTAACGAAACATGACCGCCCCCTCCAGCACCGGGCCGGCGCGGCGACCGTCGCTCCACGATGCGCTCTCTACCCCCGATGGTAAGCATCGCTACGCGGCAGCGCTCTTCCAACGGATCGCGCACCGCTACGACCTCATCACGGGGTTGCTGTCCTGCGGGCGCGATCGCCGGTGGAAAGCAGCGCTCGTCGATCTCGCCCACGTGCGACGCGGTGAGCGAGCCGTCGACCTTGCCTGCGGGACGGGCGACCTTACGTATGCCCTGGCGGCGCGAGGCGCACGCGTGGCTGGCCTCGACTTCGCGCCGGAAATGGTGCGGCTGGCGCGGTCCAAGGCGCGGCGGTCGCCCCACGACTCGCGGCGCCCGGCCGGGGTTTCGAGCGTGACGTTCCTCGTCGGCGATATGCTGAAGCTGCCGCTGTCGGACGCCAGCGTGACGCTCGTCACCGCCGGGTATGGGTTGCGGAACGCAGCAGTCCTGGAGACCGCGCTAGCGGAGATCCATCGCGTGCTGGCGCCCGGCGGCCGGATGCTTGCGCTCGACTTCAACAGGCCTGCCAATGCCGTCGTGCGCGCCGCCTATCTGACGTGCCTCACGATTGTCGGCTCGATCGTCGGGGTCACGCTGCACCGTGACCCCGATACGTACCGCTATATTCCTGCCAGCCTCGCGCGCTATCCAGGTGCCGCGGCCGTGGCGGCGCGCATGGCGGCACTTGGCTTCGTCGATACTGAGTGGCGGCCCCTCCTCGGAGGGTTGATGGCCATCAACATGGGGCGCAAGGCCAGTTCCGAGCACGCAGCGCCCGATCGAAAGAGTCTGTGAAAGGATTTGTAGCGCGCGGTCTTTAGAC
>JBOGIN010000817.1:0-2329 GCA_050742275.1 Vicinamibacteraceae bacterium | reverse complement strand
ATCTGTACGCGCGCGTCCTAGATTTTCCCGCCGAGAGCGTCCCGGATCGCGAAGAGGTGCTGGGGACCGCGGCCGCCTATGCTGCGTACAGCACCACGCTGTTGGGCGAGGGCTTTTGTGAGATGGCGATGGACGTCGGGCCTATTATGACTCGACAACAGGTCTTCGAGCGAGCCGAAGGGTGGTTCACGAGGGCGCTGCAGCACGCAACGTCGGACGACATTCACAACATGGCGCTCGTAGGACGTGCCCGCACGCGCCTGGATCTCGGCGACGATGCCGGCGCCGTTGCGGATGCGATCCAGGTGCCGGAGGGATTCGTGGTCCTGATCGAAACGTCGCGAACCAGCCCGCGCCGCGAGAACCGGCACTACGTGGAGACTCATGACGCGTGGGAATGGACGGTGGCGCCGCACTACAGGAACCTCGTCGTCGATGGCGTGCCGGATCCTCGTGTACCGGTGATGGACGCCGAACAGTTGGGGCAGGATGGCACGACTCCACTGTGGCTGGCGCTGAAGTACACGTCGCATACCGACCCCGTGGTTCTCGCCGGATGGAGAGAAGCGCAGCTGATCATTGCCGAAGCGAGCGTCGGCCAGGTAGCCGTCGACGCGATCAACCGGCTACGCGCAACGCATGGCCTGCCATTATTCGCGAGCACGGATCCGCAGGAGATCGAAGCGCAAGTGACGGAGGAACGTCGCAGAGAGCTTTACCTTGAAGGTCAGCGCCTCGGCGATATGCTGCGCCTCGGGATCCCGTTCCCCACGGGCACTACACACAAGGGTGAACCTTACGGCCCAATCACGTGCATTCCGCTGCCGACATCGGAGCGGACCGCCAATCCCAATCTTTGATCAAGGCGAGAAAATCATTCGGTGCGTTCGGTATGGATCACGAACTTCAGTCGGAGGAAAACTGATGAACAGAACAGAACTTGCTGTCGCCGTGGTGCTGCTCGGCTCCGGCGTGGCCGTATCGGCGGAAGCGCAGACCTTTCGCACGGGCGCCGAACGCGTCCAGATGCAGGAATCCCAGGCGAAGCAGCTGCTCGAGTATTACGAGACTCCTCGTCCCATTGAAGCTGCGGAGGAGGTGTGGATCAGCAAGCTGACGTGGTTGGAGGTTCGCGATGCGCTCGCCGCAGGCAAGACGACGGTGATCGTCCCGGTCGGCGCCGTCGATCAGAACGGGCCGTTCCTGGTGACGAACAAGCATGAGGTCACGCTCGGGCAGGTGTGCGAAGGATCTGCACGAAAGCTCGGCCACGCGCTGTGCGCGCCGACCGTGGACTTCGGGCGCCAGGGCGCCATCGATCCCCCGAGCGGTCAGATGCGGTATTCGGGGGTCATCAGTGTGCGCGAGGAAACGTTCGCGATGCTGATCGATGATATCGCGAGCAGCCTGCGGCAGCACGGTTTCACTGACATCATCTTCATTACGGACAAAGGTACGAACGAGGCGGATCTGCGTTCGATCGCAGCGTCGCTGAACGAGCGCTGGCAGGGCGTCGGCGCCGTCGCCTATTACCTCGATGAGCAGTACACTCGCCGTGGCCGAAAGGACGAGGCTTTCCTGGAGGAGTCACTCGGCATTGTCGAGCCGAGCGATGACGGCCACCACGACAACATCGTCCAGACATCGCTGCTGCTGCTGGCCGACCCGGACAACGTTCGCTATGACCAGCGCGCCAAGGCGGGACTGCTTTCCATCAACGGCATCAACATCGAGTCGCAGGAATGGGTGCGCGAGGTCGCGCAGAAGTTGCTGGCGTGGCGCATCGACAACGCCGTAGCTGCGATCGAGAATCGTCTGTCGGAGAGGGCCGCGGCCCGATGAACACGGCGCGGCGCGCCATACCGGCTGCCACCGCGCCATCTGTTGGCAGCTCCCATGAGTTTCCCGTCTCGCGAGGAGGGCACCGTGTTCCTGCGGCAACGGAACGTTCAGTTGGGGATTCTCGCTCTCCTGGTCCTGGGGAGCGTCGCGTACTATGCGACCGGCCCGCGAGGTGAGAACAGCGGGGAGCCCGACGCGTTCGCGCAGCAGCTCTCCTATGCGCTGGTGCGCAACGCCAGGCACCTGTGCGCCGTAGTATTTGTCGTCGGGCGTACGCCAGAGGAGGCAATGTCGATCGGGGACATCACGCGCTGGTCGAGGCTCGTCGAGTGGTGGGACTGGGACGAGACCGATATCGACGTGGACCTGGAAGGGGAGCGGGTCACGCTCACGCGTCCTCCGGCACCGCCCCGGTCTGCAGTGTTCAACGATGATCAGGGCTGCAGCATGGTTCCGCCCGGAGACGATGGTGTCCAGTTCGAGCCCA
>JBOGIN010000816.1:0-11373 GCA_050742275.1 Vicinamibacteraceae bacterium | reverse complement strand
CCTTGAACCTCACACCTCGCACCTACCGCCCAGCAAAGCGCGCCCGCACGCCGACATGCACGAGACGCGGTGAGCCGATGGTGGTTGGATTGGTACCCACGAAATATTCCTGGCCCAGCAGGTTCTGGGCCCCTACGAAGATCTGGAGCCCGTGCCCGACCTCCCGTGATGCGGTCACGTCGAGGACGGCGTATCCCGGAAGCCCCGGCTCCGCCTCACCCGGCACGACCAGGACGTTCTGGTCGTCGTCGAACTGACGGCCGATGAGCTGTACGCCGACGCCGAGTGTGGCCAGTCGCGGGTCGGAGTAGACCACTTGCATCGACCCGCGGTGCTTGGGCACCTGTGGCAGGAAGCTGCCGACCAAGGCTGGATTCGCGTCGAACTCCCGGACCGTTGCGTGGTTGAACAGATAGCCGCCCGAGACCTTCCAACGCGAGCCAAGCCGGTACTCGAGATCGGTTTGAACGCCGCGAATTCTCGCACGCCCGAGGTTCTGGCGCTGCCGGACGCCGTCCGCGATGGTCACGTTCGAAACGGCGTTCTTCACGCGATTGTCGTACCACGTCGCACGCACGGTCAGGTTACGGGACGCGGCCACGTTCACGCCGGCCTCGCCCCCGACGAGACGCTCCGGCCCTAGGTCTTCGTTGGCCCGCGTCAACGTGGCGCCGACGCGGAACTGTCGGTACAGCTCGTTCAACGTCGGCGCACGGAACCCCCAATTGATGGCGCCCCACGCGCTGATGCGGTCGGTGACGCGATACAACAGGGCGGCGCGCGGGCTCACGACGGTATCGCTCCGGTCGGGCAGTACCGGCCGGTGCTCGTCGGTCGGCTCGCCGGTCGGGACCGACGTCTCGAGATGGTGCCCGTCGTAGTTCTTCCAGTGGTCAACGCGCGCTCCGAGCGTGACGTTCAGGTTCGGCCTCGGCGTGAAGATATCCTGGATGAAGACGCCAAGACTGCGCTGCGTGCCGCCGGAGATACGCTCGGTGACAACCGACGTTCCCGTTTCGCGGTCGAGCACGTCTTCCTCGCTGTCGCCGTCCACCCACCGCCAGTCGGTGCCCGCGGTGAAGTAGTGCAGGCCCCCGAGCCCCTTCGACCACTGTGCCATGCCCCCAACCCCGTTCGATGGCACCTCTTGATCGAGTGACATCCGGCCGATCGCCCTGGTCGTGGGGTCAGGAACAGCGAGGAACGTGCTGTGAAAGGTCTCGAGGTCGCCGAACAGACGCACCTGCACGTTGCTTGCATCGGGGAGGACAACGCGCAGGCCCCCATTGAGCGACCCCCAGGTCGTATCGTTGGCTTCGGGATCGCCGGTGAACGTGCTGACCTTGCCGTTGTTCCGCTCCTCGCGGAAGTAGCCGGCCCGCACGAACGCGCTCATGCGGTCCGTGGGACGGTAGTCGACTTTGACGTTGACGTTCTTGAAGTCGACGCTCGCGTTGGTGTCGACCGCGCCGCGCTCGGCGGCCACGACGCTGGGAAATCCTTCCGTATCGAACAGACTGCCGTCGACGACGACGCCGAGCTTGCCGCGCACGTCGCTGGCGAAGAAGTCCAGCTTCGGGCTGCTTCGGCTGCCGTACTGCGCCTTGAGCTCGAGCGTCCGCGCGACCGGACGACTGCTCATGATGTTGATGACGCCCCCCATGGCGTAGTTGCCGTACAGGCTCGAGCTCGGCCCCTCGACCACCTCGATCCGGTCCACGCTGTCGAGCGGGACGCGTGTCCAGTACACCCACCCCCCGAACGGGTCGTTGAACGGGACGTTGTCGATCAAGACGAGCGTCCGGCTGACACCGCTCGGGCCGATACCTCGCAGCGACACGCCTTGCGCCGTCGGGTGCGACGACAGGCTGCTCGTGCGGCGGAACAGGCTGAACGTCGGCAGTTGGCGCAGCACATCGTCGGCAACCACGGCTGCCGACGCGCGCAACTCGTCACGGTCGAGGACGCTGACGCTCGCCGGCGTGCTGCCCAAGCGCCGTTCGCTCCGCGTCGGTGTCACGGTGAGCGTCTCGAGAAGGCTGGCGGGCGACAGCACGACCTCCACTTCACCCGCCCCTGCAATCTGTTGCTCGCTGACGGCAAACCCGCCAGCGAGCACGATGAGCGTCGTCGCGCCCGCGGGGTCGTCGAAGGAAAAGCGGCCGTCGGGTCCGGTCACGGTCTGCCGCTCGACACCGTCGGCAGCTTGCAAGATCACCGTCGCGCCCGAGACGGCGCCGCCGCTCGCATCCGTGACCGTCCCGCCGAGCGTGTCTGCGCCGCCTGCCTGCACCGTCCACAGCGCAAGGACGAAAGCCAATAGCATTGCTGTACTCCGTTAGATATACGTTCCGAGAATCTCGGATCGTTGACAAGGCGAAGAAGATCGGGCGGTCCGGATGGGAGCTCCATCTTCTTCGGCCTTGTCTATTTTGTACAGCAAATGCCTGATTCGACGCCTCCGAAGCCTGGCGCAGCGCGCGACTCAGAATTCCACGCGGAGCGTGAGCGCCAGGATCCGCGGTGGGATGACCTCCACATACCTGCCCGTGTCCACGCTGTTGAGGACGGAGTTGTTCGGGCCGGTGAAGTCGAACTCCGCATCGAGCTCGGTGAATTCCACCTGATTGAACAAGTTGTACGCCTGGAATTGCACGCGGATGTTTGCGTTCTGGCTCAATGCACGCAGGGGAAAACGCCGCTCCAACGTCAAGTCCCACGTGCTCCAGGACGGATGGCGCAGCATGTTGATTGGCGCGTTGCCGAAGTTGCCTTCGGTTGCGCTGAAGGGCTGCGCCATGGCAAACGCCTTCGGATTGAAGTGCACCGCCACCGCCGGATCCGGGTCGACCGTGAAGCCGCTGTCCACCGGCTCGCCGGTCAGCATGCAGCGCGCGTCCACGCCCGTGAGCGACGGGTCGGCGTTGGCAATGCCGGAGTTGTTGGAGCCGCAGGTCGGGTTGATCGGTGCGCCACTCAGGTACTTCGTGACGCCGGCCACGAGCCAGTCGCCGAACAGGCTCTTGAGGATCGGCGTGTCCGGTGTCGGGTTGGGAATCATGTAGCTGTAGTGCAGCACCAGGTTGTGTGGACGATCGAGCTCCGTCGGACCCCAGTACCGCGCCCGCAGCGCCTCCTCTCCTCCGAGCTGCTCGGTGTACGGATCGTAGCCCTGCAACCCTCTTCCCCTCGAGTACGTGTACGCCGCGCCGAACTGCAGGCCACCGGACAACCGGCGCTCCACTTTCAACTGCAACGAATGGTAGGTCAGCGAGTCCACGCCGCTGACCACGTCGCCCACCTCGCCCATGCCGGGATACGCTGTTCTGAGGAAGTTCGCATCGAGCGCCTCACCGTTGAATTGATTGTTCGGGTTTCCGTAGGCGTAGAGCGGAATCGGGTTTAGCGGAATCTCCCGGTAGTCGTTCCGGATCAGGTTCATGACGTAGGCCGCTTCCACGGTCGTGTGGAAGCCGATGTCCCGCTGGATCGCCACGTTCGTGTTGTAGGCGATGGGCAGCTCGTACTCCTTCTTGTCGAGCGTCGCGATCTCCGAGCTCACCGGATTCTCGACAACGAGGACGCCGCTGCTTCCGCCGGTGACCGCCGCGACGTCGTCGATCGAGGCGTTGCGGATGACCCGATTGAAGGTTACCGGCGCGTTGCCGATGAACTGGCTGGGGCTGACGACGTTAGAGGTGCGGGGAACCGTGTAGAAGATGCCCCAGGACGATCGCAAGGCGGTCTTCGCATCGCCGGTGAGATCCCAGGCAAAGCCAACGCGCGGCGCCGCGACGAGCGGCGGTAGCGTCCAGTAGCTGCCGTTGTCCTCCGGGCCGCCACGCAGCATGCCGTTCACCACGTCGCCGCTGCCCGGCACGACGTTCCCCACGAACGCGAACGACAGGATCTCGTTCGGATTCGCAGGATCGATGGCGCCCCTGAGCTCGGTCGGGCAGGGCTCGGTCCCGGCGCGACCGTCGAGACAGACCGGTTCGTACAGCCGCGGCGCGTTCGCTGCGTCGTACAACTCCGGATAGAAGGCCGCCGTCATGTCGTTGACTTCGTAGAACGCACCGCTGTGCGTCAGGCGGACACCGTAGTCCAGCGTGAAGCGCGGCGTCACCTTCCAGGTGTCCTGGATGAAGCCCTCGATCTGCTTGTGGCGGGCGTCTCGGTCGACGCGGTCGGACAGCTCCGTATACGACGTGAAGACGCCGAGCAATGCGTTCGCGTAGCCGTTGCCGGTGCTCAGCGGGTTGGTCGAGTCGTGGCCAAAATTGAAGTTGCCCATGTAGTTGCCGGATCCCGGCTCGGTCTTCGACAGCCACTCGTAGTAGACGCCGCCCTTCAGCGTGTGCGCGCCCCAGGTCTTGGTGAGCGTGCCGGAAACCGATGCCCGCTTGCTGTGGTTCGCCGCCGGCAGCACACGGCTGTTGTCTCCTGTCGGCCAGCCGCCCGAGTTGAATCGAGACAGACCATCCCGATCGCCGCCGTCGAAGAGCATCGTCGCCATGTATGGCCACTCGTCTTGCTGCGTGGATCCTAGCTCCGGTGGATCCGCATGCGGTCCAAACGGCTCCAGCCGCGGTGGACAGACCCCCAGGTTCTGACAGTAGTAGTCCCGGTAGTCCCAATCCCCTTCGAAGCCCCAACGATTGAGGCCAACGCCCGCGTTGAACTCGGCGACCATCGTCGAGCTGAGAACCGTGGTGACGTTGCCGCTGAACACCCACCCCGGCGTGAACTGGTTCGCCCAGCCAACGCCAGGCGCGATGCGATTGTCGTTCCAATCGTCGTCTCGATCACGGAGGTACTTGACGCTCGCACGGACGTTATTGTTGACCACACCATCGATCCGCAGCGCATTGTTCGTCCGGCCGTGCTCCGGCGTGGTGTCGTACGCCGAATTCGAGTTGAACTCCTCGCCAGGCACTGGATTCCCAATGCCGTTGGGAAGCGGCATCAGGTTGAGCATCGCCTGGCCAAGGGGATGCATGCGATTCTGGGGAATGATGTTCCCCGGGAACGGCTCGCCCGTGAGCGGATCGATGATCGGCTGGATGCTTCCGTCCGGCAGCCGCGTGCTGGAGAAGTCGCCGCGGCGCTCCGCCTCGGTCGGCAGGTTGGCGCGCACCACCTCGGACGGGCGCGCGTCGTCGGTGTACTCCTGGGAGCCGAAGAAGAACAGCTTTCGCTCGCTGGTGCGGCTGTCGAACAGCTTCGGGATGACCACGGGTCCACCGACGCTGTACCCGGAGATGTTCACGCGCGAGAGGGGCTTCGGCAGGCCCTCGCGCTTGCGGAAGAAGTCGTTGGCATTCCACTTGTCGCGCTGCGCGTTGTACCATCCAGAGCCGCGAAGCGTGCTCGTGCCCGACTTCGTCACGATGTTGACCAGGCCGCCGTTGTTGCGTCCGTTCTCAGCGGTGTAGCCGTTGGCAATCACCTGCATCTCGCCGATGGCATCGACGTTCAGGTTGACGATCACCGTACCATTGCCGCCCTCGTCGACCGCGCTGATGCCGTCGATCGTGACCTGCCGGTTCTCGACCGGCGCGCCGTTGACGCTCACGCCCAACCCGGATCGCCAGCTCGTGAAGTTGCGATTGACGTTCGTGTCCTGGACGCCGGGCACGATGGCGAGGAGGCCGTAGGCGTCGCGCCCCCGCATCTGGATGTTGGTGAGCTGCTCGCTCGTCACCGACGCCATGCGCGAGCTCGTAGCCACCTGCACGGGCGTGACCTCGGCGGTGACCGTCACTTCCTCCGCTTGGCCGCCCACCTGTAAGGCAAGCTTTCCGAGGTCGCGGACTTCGCCGCTCCGCAGCTTGATCGCGCTGACGCCCACCGGCGTGAACCCCTCGAGCTCGACGGTGAGCGAGTACTCGCCAGTCGGCAGCGCCGACAACCGAAACACGCCGCGCGTGTCGGACACGGCCGTGCGAAGCACGCCGGTCGCGACTTCAGTGGTGGTGATCGTCGCGCCAGGCACCAGCGATCCCGTGCCGTCGACAACCGTGCCGATCACCGTCGCGCTCCCACTCTCTTGCGCAGTCGCCTCGACGGCGCCTGCGAGACCAATCAACACCACGATGTGGGACATCACCCACATCCGCGATCCTGCACGCCACCAGATCTTCAGCATGTTCCCCCTCCACATCTCCTTCGTGCAGTCGTCCCCGACCCGGTCGCCGTTCCGCGATTCTCGGAACGGCGCCGCGCTCGCTGCCCACGATCTACGCCACTCCTACACGTCGTGTGCCGCGCACGCCGGCAGCACGTTCGTGACTTACGTATGCAAGTTTTTAAAGACCGTAACACAACACTCACACGGTCGCAACCATGATGTGCGCCACCGCAAGGTTCTTTTCCCGCGTCGAGGCGGTTTGACGCGACGTGCCGCTGCGCACAGTGGTCGAATGTGCGCCGAGGGTATGCGATCGGGACCGCGCGGACCTCGATCGTTCCACGTTACGAGACGTGCTGGCTCATCGCTCCGGGAGGGCGAACGCGACGTATCCGCGTGGCGTGTCCGGCCGCACCGACGTCTCTGATTCGCCGCGCGGATCTGCCGCGAAGACGACATACTGCCGACCCTTGGCTTCGTAGCTGACCGGGATGCCGCTCGTCGCCCCCGGCAGCGCGCCGGTCCACAGCACCTGTCCGTTCTCCTCGTCGTAGGCGCGCACTTTGTCGTCACCGCCGGCCACGAAGACGAGGCCGGCTTTCGTCGCGACGATGCCGTGGCGCAGTCGCATACCGCCGGTGCCGGTCGGACCGCCGCGCGCGATGGTCGCGGGATCGTCACCCACGGGCACCTGCCACTTGATCGTTCCCGTATTCAGGTCGTAGGCCACGAGCGTCGAGTACGGAGGAGAGGTCGCCCTGGACATGACGCCGTACTCGCTCATGTAGCGCACCGGCGGCACGTCGACGCCCTCCGGGTACGGCGTGCTTCCGGCATTGCCGCCGTTGCCGCCATAGCTCGGCATCGAATCCGGATCCACCTTCTGTTCTGGCGGCAGCGGTGCGCCGCCCGAGGCGACGACCGGTCCGGGTGGAAGCTCCGATGCCACCGGTTCGTCCCCTGGGCGACGCCGGCGGCCACCCAGATACCGGAGCAAGGCTGTCAGCTCCGCCTCGGTGATGCTCGAGACCGGCCGCATCAGCCCCTTCCCGTCGGTCACGATCGTCCGAATCACATCGTCGCCGAGACGGTTCGTCACGCCCGCCAGCGAGGGCGCGATATCGCTGGCCGCGGCAGCGCCGCTCGATCCGTCAAACGCCCCATGGCATACCTGACACTGCTGCTGGTACACCCGTGCGCCAGCAGCGGCCTCGGCGCGGCGATCGAGACCGCCACGTGTCTTGACGTTCTCGAGCTTGAGAATCGCCACCGAATCGAGGTTGAGGACGAAGACGAGCCCTTGGTCCGGGTTGGCAGCGGTCGTGCCCCAGTTGGAGCCTCCTTGATTTCCCGGCATCGAGATCGTGTCGATGAGGGCGGGCGGCGTATAGATCCCCTCGTTGCGAGCCTTCGAGATCCGCTCTCGCATCTCGGCATACTCGGCCGGCTCCAACAACCAGCGGTTGACGTCCTTCACGCTGAACGTCTGCCGTGCAAACGGCGGCGGCTTCGTCGGGAACGGCTGCGTCGGCCAGGCCTGCTCTCCCGCAACGTCGCTCTTCGGCACCGGGCGCTCTTCGATCGGCCACAGCGGCTCTCCCGTCACGCGATCGAAGACGTAGAGAAACCCGGTCTTACCAGCGTGCGCCACGGCATCGACGCGGCGTCCGTTGTGCTCCACGCGCACCAGCTGTGGCGACGACACGTTGTCCAGGTCCCACAAGTCGTGATGCACGGTCTGGAAATGCCACAGCCGCTTCCCCGTGCGCGCGTCAAGCGCCAAGAGGGAGTTGGCAAACAGGTTCTTCCCGTGCCGATCCGCGCCATAGAAGTCGTACGTGGAGGAGCCGGTCGGCAGATAGACGATGCCCCGTGCCTCGTCTATCGACATGCCGCCCCAGGTGTTCACGCCGCCTGCATACTTGTAGGCATCCTTTGGCCAGGTGTCGTAGCCGTACTCGCCCGGCCGCGGAACCGTGTGGAACTGCCACACCCGCTTGCCGGTGATCACGTCGTAGGCGCGAATGTCGCCCGGCGGCGCCAGGTAGGCCTCGCCGGTCGCCGAGCCCATGATGAGCAGGTTCTTCCAGATCTTGCCAGGACTCTTCGACTGGATGCGCCCGTCGGTACCCTCGACGCGCACCACGCCGTCTCGCAGGTTCACCACGCCGTTGGTGCCGAAGCTCGAAATCGACTTGCCGGTGCGCGCATCGATGGCTTGCAGGTAGCCATCGATGGCAAAGAGCAGCCGCTTCTCCTTGCCGTCCTCGCTCTGCCAGTAGTTGACGCCCCGGCTGTTCATCCCGGTCAGCCCCTCGTGGATCCAGATCTCCTTCCCGCTCGTGGCATCCAACGCGATCAACGCGTCGTTCCGCCCCGCCACGTACATCACGTCGTCAACCACGATCGGGTTGAATCCGCTCGTCCCATGCGCATAGAACCAGGCCACGTCGAGCTGCCGAACGTTCGACTTGTTGATCTGATCGAGGTCCACGAAGTGGGAGCTATCGGGGTTGCCTTCGAAGTCCCACCACCACTTCTCGCTCCGCTCCTCGCTCGCGGCCGCGACGGTGACCAGGCCGATGAGCGCCGCGACGACGATGGAGCGATGGAGACCAGAGGCACGTCGACGGCGATGCCCGAACGTGGCTGCCCGGAGGAAGGACTTACCGACAGGTGACCGGTCCATGCTCAGCTCCTGGGGGCACGACGATCGCTAGACGCCCGTGATGTTGGCGCTCAGCGCTTGAATCATGTTCTTCGCTGCCGCGACGGTGTCCTTCGGCGGACGCCCGTAGAACTCGATCGAGTAGATCCCGCGGAAGCCCGACGCCTCCGTGGCCTTGATGAGGGGAACCACGTCGTAGTTGATGTGGCGGTTCTGATCGTCGAAGTCCAGCTGCTTCGCCGAGACGAGCTCGAGATACGGGAACAGCTTGCTCAACCCGGCTACCTGTGCGTCCGGCGAGCCGGACGGCGTGTTCCCCCAGTCGGCGATCACGCGACAGCTCGGATCATCGACCGCCTTGGCAATCGCCACGACCTTGTCGATATCCGCGCTGTAGCCGGTATGGTTCTCGACCAGAATCTTCACGCCGATCCGTTTACCATGCGCCGCCAGCTGACGAAACGAATCGGCGGTGCGCTCCACGTCCCAGGCCTCGGGCGGTCCGCTACCGGTGTTCGCGCGAAGCGTCGGCGCACCAACCGCGGCCGCTCGATCCATCCACTCCGTGATCGACCGAATCGATTCCGCGCGCACGGCCTCGTCTGGATCCGAGAGGTTCTCCGGGCCGTCCACTTGAATGTTGATGATCCGCGAGCCCACGGCCGCCGCCGCCGCCTTGATCTCGCGGCAGTGGTCGGTCGAGATCTCGTCGAACTGCATGTTCCAGATCTCCACGTTGTGGAGGCCGAGCGTGTCGGCGATGAACTTCGGCGCGCTCAGCAGCGTAAGCTCCTGGCCGGCGGGGATCGGTCCCGCTTTGCGGTCGCGCGTTGTACTGAAGCGGTCGCGGAAGCAGACCGTCGTGATGCCGATCCGCTTCAGGACGGCCTCCGACTGTGCGGCCTGCGCCACCCCTCTCCCGCGCCCCAGCGCGGGCAGGCTCGCGCCCAACGACACCGCCGCCAGCGTACGGCCGCTACACCGAATGAACCACCGCCGCGTCATGGAGTCTCTCTCCTCGATGCTCACGTTCCCTACGTGGGACGACACGTCAACGACTTCAATCAGGAGACAAGAGTGTGTACCATGATCTCCAACATTTGTAAACCACATTCGAAACTCCGAATCCACTCCGTCTCGACATGCGGGACACACGCGTCTGGCGTCTCCGCGGGTGCGGGACATAATGTCCACTACCAACGCCGGGCGCGATCACGAGACCCTGTCGCGAGCCGGAGGTCATCTACCATGAGGAGATTGGTTCATGCCCCGGAAGCTGATTGACTTGAGCATGCGAGTTCACAACGATATGGTGGCGTTTCCTCGCGTGGTGCGCCCGTCGCTGGCCATGTACGAGACATGGCAGCAGTTCGCCGATCGCATCGGCGCTGCCAAGCATGGCGTCGACTGGCTGACGGCGAGCTATCTCGTCGTGCTCGGCGACCACATCGGCACCCACCTCGATTCGCTGCGCCATCTCCGCGACGATGCCCCGGGGCCGGAGGGAATCCCGCTCGAGTACTGCTATGGTGACGGCGTGTGCCTGGACTTCCGCCACCTGTCCAAGGGTGCTGGAATTACCGTGGACGACATGAAGGCGGCGCTGGCCAAGATCCGTTACACGTTGAAACCGCTCGATATCGTGCTCATTCACACGGGGGCTGGTGCCATCCAAGAGACCGACGCGTACCTGACCGACCACGTGGGGATGACCGGCGAGGCAACCAACTGGATGCTCGATCAGGGCGTGAAAGTGGCTGGTATCGACGCCATCACCTTCGATCCGCCGGTGTGGGCGATGTTCGAGCGCAAGCGGTTCTGGGAGGCGCACCGCGTGATGCTCGAGCGCGAGTACTATCATCTCGAGAACATGACCAACCTCGATCAACTGCCGCCGTATGGGTTCACGCTCAGCGTGTTTCCTATCAAGTGGGTGAACACGACGGCCGCGCCGGTGCGGGCGGTGGCCATTCTGGAAGAGTGACGCGGAGCCCTGATGAGACGGTTCGCCTATCTTCGACCCGACAGCCTCGATGAACTGCTGGCGCTGCTGAGCACCCACGGCCCAGACGCCAGGGTGCTGGCCGGCGGCACTGATCTCATCGTGCGGCTCCGCTTGGGCCACATGCGGCCCACGTTCGTCGTCGATGTCAAGCGGGTTGCCGCCTTGCGGGCAGACATCGCGGAGAACGACGGCTGTCTGAGCATTGGTGCGCGCGTCGTCATGACCGATCTCGTTGGAGACGAGCGCGTCCGGCGTCACTTCCCGGCACTGGTCGAGGCGGCGGCCGTTGTCGGGTCGGTGCAGATCCGAAATCGCGCGACGCTCGTGGGGAACATCTGCAATGCTTCACCGGCAGCAGACACGGCACCGGCCCTGCTCGTCTACGGGGCGACCGTCAACATTGTCGGCGTAGCCGGCGCGCGCCGTGTGGCGCTGGCGGAGTTCGTCACGGGTCCGGGGCAGACGGTGCTGAACCGCGGTGAGGTGGTGGAGTCGATTGACCTCCCACTGCCCTCCGCCGCACGTGGCGCCGCCTTCGGGCGTGTGACCCGCCGCTTCGGCGTCGATATT
>JBOGIN010000815.1:0-1684 GCA_050742275.1 Vicinamibacteraceae bacterium | reverse complement strand
GCCTTCAGGCCGCGCGGCCGCGTTGACGGGCCTGAACGCCCTCGCGACACACCCCTGTCGACGCACGTGGCGTCACGGCTTCTTCTGCTCTTTCGATCGCGTGGCGATGAACGCTTCCATCTCTTTGAGGAGCTTGGGATCGCGCGGGCGGCCGTAGATCTCGCTCGACTTGTGCTTGCCGGTGTCGAACTGCTTCTTGACCCACTCGTCGCGCAGCCGCCGGGTCTTGGCTGACTCGATGATCCGCTCGACGAGCTGCGGCGGAATGAAGAGCACGCCGTCGCGATCACCCAAGACCACGTCCCCAGGCATGACCGTGGCGGCGCCGATCCGAATCGGCACGTTGATGCCCGTAACCATCGCGTTCGACAGCGAGGAGGGGTGCGTGCCCCGGTAACATGCCGGCATGCCCGTGTCGAAGATGCGGCCGAGATAGAAGAGCGCGCCGTCGACGATGAGCCCAGTGCCGGTGGTCTTGTTGATGTAATAGGCCAGTTTGTCGCCCACGAACGTGCCGCCCTCGATCTTGCCGTAGAGGTCGACCACCGCAACGTCGCCAGACTGCAGCATGTCGATGGTCGTCTGGTTGCGCAGCCGTCGGAGCCCTTTTGCTTCGGCGTCCTTCTGCATCGCCTCGGCCAGGTCGGCGCGCGTTGGCATGAACTGCACGGTGAACGCGCGGCCGACGAGCTTCTTGTCGGGCAGCAGCACCTTCCAGTCGCCGTCGTATTGATTGGGGTAGCCTTCGTCTCTCAGCAGGCCCCACGCCTCCTCGATCTCGAGGTCCATCTCTCGAATCGTCTCTATCAGTCGGTCGGGCACTTGCGGCCGCCCGTCCGGAAAGCGCGAGTACGGGTTGTGCGGCGTGTAGTGCGCCATCTCCTCGGCCGACAGGCTGTTGACTTGCGCGGGCGCCGCCCCCGTGAGTGGCGGCGTCGTCAGCAGAGCGGCAGCGATCAAGGCCTTCACGCCAAGGTGCTTTGAGCTGTGCGGCATGGTTGTCACACCTCGATTCGAAATTGTGCGTCGTTACGCCGAATCGGATCGCGTGGCTGTCTGACGTTGTGCTGTCCAGGCGGCCGTCAGGTACTCGCCCATATCGAGCGCCCCGGCCATGGAATCGCCGTTCAATGTCCCCGAGAAGCGGTACGTCAGCGTCACACCGTTCCTGTCACGGCTGGAGAACGTGACGCGGCTCCCGTCGATCGTGCCGGTGAGCGCGCGTGCGTGGAAGTCGCCGTGATGGGTGCCTTGAAGCTGGTTGTCGCGTTGCAGCAGATCCAGCGTGTGCGCACCCCGGCTGGCGGCAAATTGAATCTTGACGGTCCAGTGTCCGCTGAGATCGCCGGAGGGCGGTTGCAGCGGCTCGACCGGCTTCGGGGCGCGCTTGGTGGAGAGCACGCGGTGCAACCGGTCCGCGACGATCGTTTCGTCGCCCGGCGACATCATGTACGCGGTGATGGAGATGCCCGTGTCTCCCGGCGGCTCCTCGCCCTCGTCGTCTCGGCCGCCGCCGCCGAGCACGATGCGCGGCTCGTCGTTGTCGAGGATGTCGGCGACCTCCTCACCGGTGATGCCGAGCTTCTGTGATTCCCAGCGGAGAGCCACGCGGGGGCTGCGGTTGCCGCGGCCGCGCGGCTCGCGACGGACCGACGCGTTCACGCCGCTGTTTGCCACAGCGACC
>JBOGIN010000814.1:0-7857 GCA_050742275.1 Vicinamibacteraceae bacterium | reverse complement strand
CGTCAACACCATCGCAGCGCCCTTCACCTCGTTGGTGCCGCTGGCCGTGGCAATGTTGATGATGCCCCCCAAACCCAAGGGAGCCGACGCATCCAATCCAGCGGTCTTGATTTGTATGTCGTCGATGGCATCAGTGTTCAAGCCGATGTACTCCACGCCAGACGTCAACGCCGGGCTCACATCCGCGCCATCAATCTGCACAATGTTGGCAGCGGAATCGGCACCGTGCACGTAGAACAGCTTGTCGTTGTTTGCCCACTCCGCCGTCGTCACCCCCGGCGCGAGCGCCAGCGCACCAAACCATTCGCGGCGCTCGGAGAGTGGCATCGCCCGCAGGAGCTCGCCGCTGACGTTGACCGCACGAACGGCATTCTGCGTCTCCAAGAGCGGCGTCTCCCGTGTCACCTGGATCGTCTCTGTCACTGCGCCCACCGTCAGGACGATGTCGTGGCGGAGGTTTACGCCAGCGCGAGCCGTCACGTGAGCCTCGCGTGACTGGAAGCCAGGGAGCGTCGCCACGATCGTGTAGTCGGCTGGAGGAATCTCCAGGAGGCGATATCGTCCCTCGGTGTCCGTCGTGGCGACGTATTCCCTGGGAACCGTCTGGCTGGCCGCCGCGACGGAGACGCCGGGAAGCACAGCGTCTTGTTCATCTGTCACAACACCGCGAACACTGCCGTTCGCGCTCGTCTGGGCGTACAGGGACGAGGCGGTGAGAAGACCAATCAACAGCGAGGTCGAAACGCGATACATCTACAGGTGCTCCTCTCCGTGGCGCGCGACAACGGTGCTGTGTCAGGAGATTGCCGTGGTGGCCTCAAACGCAGATCAAGGAACGAGGAACGAAAATGTCCTCGTCAAAGGGCGATTGCCCGAGAGTGCTCTCTTGGTGCTGCCCATGCGCCGCGCATCACCCATAGAGAATCAATGGACGCATGACATCACCGATTGGTGAGTCAGGCTCGTTTGAGGATGCACCTGGTGGGGGGGCGCGTGTACCGCTGGGTAAATGCACCCACGAGTGCACGTAGGACGTGCTGGCGGAGGCGTAGCACCGCTGGTGGAACAGTCGCGCGGTTTGAGCAAATCAGGACGAGCTGGTTATGATTGTGCCGGTCGTGGTCGTGGCAACAGCCAACATCCCACTGGAGCAAATCAGATGAATCGACGGATAACCTTTGGTGCAGGCATCGTGACGGGGACGGCACTGACGTGCGGCGTGTGGCTCGCCGTTCAGGCGCTGCCGAGTGAAGCCCGTGCCCAAGCCGGTGCAACCGGCCAAAAGAACACCAGCCGCGTCGTGCTCGAGAACGACCGCGTGCGTGTCAAGGACGCGACGTTCTATCCCGGCGACAAGAACCCCGGCATGCACACGCATGACTTGCCGCATGTCGGCGTGATCATCCAGGGCGGCACGCTCATGTTCCGGTCGCCAAACGAAGAGACCGAGACGATGGAGCTGGAGGCTGGCGGGGCGGGCTATCGTGAGGCGAACGTGACCCACGAGCCGATCAATACGGGCAGCAGCCCCGTTCGTGTTATCGAGGTCGAGATCAAGTAGCCAGTCGAACGAATCGTTGGGGGCGTCGATCGAGTCAGCTCGAACGCTCGATCACGCCGTGTCGGCGAAGCACAGCCCGAACGGCGTCGCTGCCTTCGACGGCGCCGGGCGGCGTCGCGCCGGCGCGTCTCAACGCGTCAACCGTGGCGCCGTAGTCGCCCGTCTTCGCGTACCAGCCGTTCTGGGAACCGTGGACGGCCCAACCGAGCGGCGTTCCGTTGAAGTCGCCATCGGTGATCTCCAGCGGTGGAGTGAAGCGCAGAATGTGCCTCGTCATCTTAGCGTTGCCGTGAACGCCGCCCAGTGGAGCGGCGTGGCCTGGTGTTGACCCCTCGCGTCCACATGCCAGCCAGACTCCAGCATGAGCCGGACAGCAGCGGCTCGACTGTTGCGCGCGGCATGCGCAACCTGGCGGCGGTCGGCCTCCGACAGACCGCCCACAACCTCCGGATGCTCCGCGCGAATGGCTCGCGTCGTTGCTTCATCCCCCAGCCAGCACGCGTCAATGAGCCGGACATCGGCCGGGCTGCGCTCGAGGAGCAGCTGCAACACGTCGCGGTGACCGAACTTTCGAGCGGTGTCGTGCGCGGAGAAATGGAAGCCAAGCGTCCATTGATAGATGGTCCCACCAGCCCTCGGGTCCGTCATTGGGAAGAAGTCGTTGCTCACCCGCGTGCGGATGCCGCCCGCGTCGCTATCGAGATGGCGGCGGACGAGATCGAGATCGCCCAGCGCCGCCGCCATCAGGATGTCGGTCTTGCAGCCACGGGAGACCAGATAGCGAGCGACCTCCTGCCGGTTGCCCACCATATGCTGCGCGGGCGTCGACTCGTGGTCCACGTCACACGCATCGATCTCGGCGCCGCAATCGAGCAGATACGCGGCAACCTCAATGGCGCTGGCGAAATGCAACGGCGTTTGGCCATCCCCGCCGGGCGTGCTTCGAACGCTTTCCTGGCCTCCTCGACGACCTTCGTGGATTCAGGTCCAATGCCGCCCATGTCCCCCTCCCACCGCGCCACGATATCAGATGGCAGGTTGACGGGAAATCAGGAAACGGGAAACGGGAAACAGGATTCAGGATTCAGGATTCGGGATTCAGGGAACCGGAAACGGGAAACCTTCGGCGTTCTCGGAACGTCTATGCGGAAGTGCCGAAGACGTACGAAGAGCTCGCATCGTGGTGGCCGCTCCTTTCCTCGCCCGATGAGTACACAGAGGAGGCAACGTTCTACGGAGATACGCTCGCGGCGGCCTGCGCGCGTCCGCCAAAGACCGTTCTCGAGCTGGGCAGCGGCGGCGGCAACAATGCATCCCATCTGAAAGCCCGCTTCGAGCTGGTGCTCGTCGAGCCATCCGCCGGGATGCGCGAGGTCAGCCAGCGGCTCAATCCGGAGTGCGAGCACGTCGATGGCGACATGCGGACGGTGAGGCTTGGCCGTCAGTTCGACGCGGTCTTCGTCCACGACGCCGTGTGCTATATGACGAGCGAGCCCGACCTGCGGAAGGCAATCGAGACCGCGTTTCTCCACTGCAAGCCAGAAGGTGCTGCCCTCTTCGCCCCCGACTTCATCCGGGAGAACTTCCGATCGTCGACAGACAACGGCGGCCACGACAGCCACACCCACGGCCTTCGATACCTCGAATGGACATGGGACCCTGATCCAACGGATAGCACGTACGTCGTGGACTACGCCTATCTCCTGCGTACGCCGGACGGAGAGATGCGTGTCGAGCACGACCGGCACGTCGAAGGTCTGTTTGCTCGTGGGGACTGGCTCCGCCTGTTGTCGGACGCAGGGTTCGCGCCGCGCGCCGTGCCGTTCGACCATTCCGAGCTGGAGCCAGGCTCACACGACGTGTTCGTCGCGAAGAAGCCAGCCCGCTGATCGATGTCCGAAAACGGCGAGTCGGCCAGCGGCTCCAGGCGTATCGTTTCCCGGATGCACGATCTCCCCGGCTTCGACCGCGCCGTTCTCGACCGCGCGCGGCTGAGCCGCGATCCGCGCTTCGACGGAAAGTTCTTCATCGCCGTGACGTCGACCGGCATCTACTGCCGACCGATCTGTCCCGTGCGGAGCCCGAAAAGGGTCCACATCCGTTATTACGCGACAGCCGCGGCCGCCGCGGCCGCCGGCTTTCGTCCCTGCCTGCGCTGTCGTCCGGAAGCCGCGCCAGGCACACCAGCGTGGCTCGGCACATCGGCCGTTGTCCGCCGAGCGCTGCGGCTCATCGACGATGGCATCTTGGACCATGTCTCGGTGGACGAGCTCGCGGCGCGCGTGGGAATCGGGTCGCGTCACCTCCACCGCCTGTTCCTGCAACATGTGGGCGCCTCACCAATCACGTTCGCGCAGACCCGGCGCCTACACTTCGCCAAGCGCCTCCTCGATGAGACCGACCTCCCGATCACGGAGATTGCGCTGGCGGCAGGCTTTCAAAGCTTGCGGCGCTTCAACGCGGCCTTCCACACGACATACGCGCGCGCGCCGCGCGAGCTCCGCCGGGGGCGACGCGGCGGGCTCGCCACCGAGGGGCGAGACGAGGTGGTGCTGAGGCTGGCGTTCCGGCCCCCGTATGACTGGATTCGCGTGCGCGATTATCTTGCTGCGCGCGCGGTGCCCGGGCTCGAGCGCGTCGATGGAGACGGCTACGCCCGCACGGTCGCGTCAGAGGCTGGACACGGCATCGTGTGCGTGCAGGCGCTGCACGAGGAGGATGCGCTGGAGTTGCGCGTGAGCGGCGCCGCACCGACGACGCTGTTCCAGCTTTCCTCGGCCGCGCGTCGCGCGTTTGACCTTGCGGCCGACCCGGCTCGGATTGCCCTTGCCCTCGAGCCGGATCCGCTGCTCGCGTCGTTGATCAGACGGCGCCCAGGGCTGCGGATTCCAGGCGCCTGGGACGCGTTCGAATGCGCGGTGCGGGCCGCGCTTGGCGAGCCGCAGAACATCGGCGCCGCACAGAGGCGGATCGCTCGCCTCGTCGCACGCGTCGGACGACCGATCACGAATGGGTGCCCCGGTCTGACACATCTCTTCCCAACGGCGGCGGCGCTGGCCGTCGCCAATCTGGACGGACTCGGCCTCTCCGCATCGCGCGCCGATCTCCTCCGCGGGCTCGCGCGCGTCGTGTGCGAGGGCGCACGCGATCTGAACGGGCCCGTCGGGGCCGTGGATGCTGCGCTCAGATCGTTGTGCGGATTCGACGCCTCGATGGCGCAGTACGTCGCGCTGCGTGCGCTGGGTGAGCCGGATGCGTTTCCATCTGGAGATCCCGTGCTTCGCCGCATGGCTGGCCCCGATGGCACACCGCTTTCCAGTCGGGAGCTCGAGGAGCGTGCCGAGGCATGGCGGCCCTGGCGCGGCTACGCGGCGCTCCATCTCTGGTGCGCGGCCGAGCATCCCACGCGCACGCGTTGAGGTGGTCGCGTCCGAAAGCGGCGAGTGCGGCCAACGCCACGCGCGTACTCTCTTCCGCATGCAGACTCCCAGGCCTCGCCGGAACGTCACCGGTCTCGTCCCGCTTGCCACGTTCTTCGTCGCTGCCTTGTCATCGTTCGGGACATCTCGCGGCAACGTCCCGCCCGTCACCGGTCCGAGCATGCAAGCCGCCGCCGCGAGTAGAGCTCGCGACGATGCATCGGACATCGCGGCGCTGACGGCGCTCAATCAAGACTACGTCGAAGCCGTACGGACTTCGAATGCGAAGCGATTCGAGGAGATGCTGGCGCAGGATTTTCTCTGCACGCTTGGCGACGGGCGACAGATCGATCGGCAGCATTTCCTGCAAGAAGTCGCACAGCCAATGACAGCTTCGAATCTCGAGTTGCACGACGTCAACGTGCGTCTCATGGGCGACGTCGCGATTGTTCACGCACGGACGACGTACACGACCGAGGCTGGACAGGCTGGAGAGTCCCGTTACACGGACGTCTGGGCACGGCGGGACGGCCGCTGGCTCGCGGTCTCGGCCCAGATCACCCGGGTAGCCGTCGCCAGGTGAGGGTGGACGGCTGGTGCGGGCGGCCGGTGGAGGGCCGGCGCCTCGTTATTGGAGGAGGGGTTCCGATGCGGAGAAGTGCTGCTGTCTTGTTGCTCACGACGCTCGTCGTTGCTCTTCCGGCGTTTGCGCAGGAGCAGCGGGCGTCCATCGAAGGAACGGTCACCGACAGCTCTGGCGCCGTGCTGCCAGGTGCAACGGTCGAAGCCCGGAGCGCCGCTGGCGTCGTCGTGTCGACGGTGACCAACGACTCGGGCATCTATCGCTTTCCTGTGCTGCGTCCCGGCGTCTATGACGTGACGGCCACGCTGAGCGGATTCGCCGCGCAGAGCGTGTCCGGCATCAATCTGTCACTGGGCCAGATTCTGCGTGCGGACCTCGCGCTCGTGCTGGAGGGCGTGACCGAGCAGGTGCAGGTGACCAGCGAGGTACCGCTCATCGACGTGCGGCAGAGTGCCCGGGCGGCAAACATCCGCGACGAGTACATCGAGCGTCTGCCGAAAGGACGGGACTTCACCACGCTCGTCACGCAGGCGCCGGGCGCCAACGACGAGACGAAGCTCGGCGGTCTGTCGATCGACGGCGCGAGCGCGGGAGAGAACCGTTATGTCATCGACGGCACGGAGACGACCAACGTGCGCAACGGCACGTCGGGCAAGATGCTGGTCGTGGACTTCATCGACGAAGTGCAGGTGAAGTCATCTGGATACCAGGCCGAGTATGGCGGCGCCACCGGTGGGGTCGTCAACGTGATCACGAAGAGCGGAACGAACCAGTTCCACGGAGACGCGGGCTTCTATTACAGCGGATCGGGTCTGGCCACCGAGTCGTACTTCTCTGGCAGCACCGCGGGCGCGACCGACCCGACCGGTAACGATTCTGCCGTGCGCACGACGACGCTCCGGCTGAACCCGACGGACACGGCACACGCCGAGTACATCGACTACGCGGCTGACACGTCATCGCGATGGGAGCCAGGCTTTACCGTTGGTGGTCCCCTTGCGAAGGACAGGCTCTGGTTCTTCGGCGGCTACCAGCCCTCGCTGCTGACGATCGATCGCAGCGTGACGCTCGTTGCTGATCAATCGGATGTGACGCGCACCAGACGCATAAGCGATCATCATGCAAGCGCTAATGTGACCGGTCAGATTGCCAGCCAACTTCGGCTGCGCGGGACGTTCAACTCGAGTAGCGCCATCCGCGACGGCCTGCTTCCAGCTATCGACGGCACGGATCCGATCGGTACGCTCTACGACATCAAGTCGACGTATCCCAACTATGCGTACTCCGGCAGCGCTGACTACATCGTGAGCCCTCGGTTGCTGCTTTCCGCTCGTCTCGGATACTTCTTCCAGGATCAGACAGATGAGAACATCCCACAGGGGCCACTGTATCTCTTTGGATCGACGACGAACCTCGGAATGGACGGCGTGCCGGCGGACCTGCAGCGCCCCGCTGGGTTCAGGAGCCTGCCGACCAACACCGAGACCAGGCGGGACAATTTGAATCGCCTCGATGTTCAGGCTGACGCCACGTGGTACGCGAACATCGCCGGGCAGCACGCATTCAAGGGAGGCATGCAGATCAACCGCGTTGGCAACGACGTCTTCTTTGGCGAGACGGGCAACCGCGTAAGCCTCTTCTGGGATCAGGCGTACCAGGGCAACGGCGTCGCAGAGCGCGGCGAGTTCGGTTACTACGGCGTACGGAGCAACGGCGTGGACCCGAACCTGGGCTTTCTGCGGGCCGGGAACGTCGAGAGCAACAGTGTCGGTCTCTTCATCCAGGATGCCTGGACGATCAACAACCGTCTCACGCTCAACCTCGGTCTTCGCACGGAGAAGGAAGACCTCCCGTCGTTCAACGAGTTTTCCGGTATCAGCTTTGGGTTCGGTGAGAAGATTGCACCGCGGGCCGGCTTTGCGTGGGACCTCCGTGGCGACGGCCGGACGAAGGTGTACGGAAGCTGGGGGATCTTCTACGACATCATGAAGTACGAGCTCCCGCGAGGCAGCTTCGGCGGGGAGCACTGGCTCGACTACGTCTTCACACTCGACACGCCGAACTGGCCGGACCTCATCGGTGATGGCTGCATCCCGAGCTGTCCGGGCACGCTGCTCAAAGGCCCCATCGACCGCCGGCATCCCTCCAACGACCCAGCCGACCAGACCATCGATCCCGATCTGAAGCCCATGAAGATGCAGGAGGCTGTCGCCGGATTCGAGCACGAGCTGTTTTCTGGAGTATCGGCGACCGTCCGCTACGTGCACAAGCAGATCGACGTGGCTGTGGAAGAC
>JBOGIN010000813.1:0-2020 GCA_050742275.1 Vicinamibacteraceae bacterium | reverse complement strand
GACGAGCGGTGACGAGGGCGCACCCGCGGCGTAGTGTGAGGCTGCGCCGCGGACGCGTTCGGTCTGGACGCGCGTGCTGCGGGCCTCGAGGCGCTCTCGGGCCCGTTCCAGCGTTTGCTGCAAGCGGCGCCGGTCGACCGGCTTCAAGAGATAGTCGACGGCGTTCATCTCGAACGCCCGAATCGCATACTCGTCGTAGGCGGTGACGAACGCCACGAGCGGGAGCCGATCCCGGCGAATCAGGCGTACGACCGCCAGGCCGTCGACCTCCGGCATCTGTAGATCGAGCAGCGCCAGGTCGGGTCTCGTCCGCTCGATGAGCTGCACCGCTTCGGCGCCGTTCTGCGCCTCACCGACGACGCGCACGTCGCCGCACTCGGCGAGCAAGCTGGCTAGCGAGCGCCTCGCAGGCCGCTCATCGTCGGCAATGACGACAGACAGCGCACTCCGCATGGCCTCCATGGAAGAACGTTTCGAGCTCCCCGGACATTATCTCTCCCATGGATGGCTCCGCCGACAGAACGAGCGGTCAGAATTGCCAAATGAACTGGACGTCTCCGGTTGCCGAGGAACCCGCTCGACGTGTGAAACGCGTCGCGGCTCTATGACCCGGTGCTGTCGGCACGAGAGATTTGGCCCGCGGGCGTCAATAGGCAGCATAAAGACACCCCTCAAGCTGATCTGTGAAAGATCGCGGCGGCCGGGACCGCGAAAATTCGGGGCCTGCCGGCGGCACTCGATTTGCGTATGTCGTTGATTCGTACGACGCCATCGCCTCCCCTATTCAGCATGCGGGTTCTCAGATTGGTGGTGCTCTTTGAGCCGTTCCGTATTGGCTTGCCTTGTCGCAGCTCTCGTTGTCGTCCTCGTGCCCGCTCGCACCGAGCACGCGGCTGCGCAGTCGAGCAGCTATAGCATCTGGCCTTCGTCTCCCACGCCATCCGTGCTCGCCGATCCCGATGCCGCGCCGGTGGAGCTCGGCGTGAAGTTTCGCGCGGACGCCAACGGTGTCGTGAGCGCGATCCGCTTCTACAAGGCCAACACCAACACTGGGACTCACATCGCCAACCTGTGGACGAGCGCCGGCGCAAAGCTCGCCACCGCGACGTTTCAGAACGAGACCCCCTCAGGGTGGCAGCAGGCGAGCCTCGCCCAACCGGTTGCCATCACGGCGGGAACGGTCTACGTGGCCTCGTATCACACGACGACCGGCCACTACAGCGTGGACGAAGGCTATTTCCTGGGCAAGGGCGCCGACAGCCCTCCCCTCCATGCCCTCGCCAACGGTGTCTCGGGCGTCAACGGTGTCTATGCGTACGGCTCCTCGAGATTCCCGACAAACGGCTGGAGAGGATCCAATTACTGGGTGGACGTGGTGTTCAGCTCGAGCGGCGGCGGTTCCGTGGATACGACCCCGCCGACGATTACCGCGTTCACCGTTCCCAGCACGACCAACACGTTGACGGTAGCCATTACGAGCTTCACGGCTACGGATAGTGTGGGCGTCACCGGCTATCTGGTGAACGAATCGCCATCCAAGCCGTCGGCGAGCGCCGGCGGTTGGACGTCGGCGGCGCCCGCCAACTACACGTTCGGCAGCAGCGGCGCGAAGACGTTGTACGCCTGGGCGAAGGATGGCGCCGGCAACGTCTCGGCGAGCGTCAGCCGGTCCGTGACGGTCAACGTCCCAACGACGACCACTGGCCCGGAGCCCGCGGGCTGGTACGCAGGCGACGTACATGTGCATCGGAGCTGCGGTGGTAGCCCAGAGTCCGTGTCGAGCCTCTTTCAGAAGATGAGCACGAACAACCTGAAGGCGATCTCGCTCCAGGCGGACATGGGGAACGGCGAGGTGCAGAACCCCATCACGGACTTGCCGCGCGTCGGCCCTATTGACGATCCAATCTCCACCGACAAACGCACGGTGCACTGGGATACGGAGTGGCATTGGGATGCGACGTACTTCCAATTCCCGCATCAGGCCCTCGGCGGTCACATTATTGCGCTGGGCCTGGACAGC
>JBOGIN010000812.1:0-4588 GCA_050742275.1 Vicinamibacteraceae bacterium | reverse complement strand
GTGGTGAGCGACGTCCCGGAGGGGGCGACCCCGGGCGCCCACGGTTACCTCAACGACGACCCTGACATCCACGCCATCTTCGTCGCCTCTGGAGCCGGCGTGAAGCGCGGCGCAACCGTGGGCCGCGTGCGTGCCATTGACGTCGCGCCAACGGCCGCGCACCTCTTGGGCCTCGAGATGCCAAACGTGGCGGGGCGTCTCTTGACCGAGATCTTGGAGGAGTAAGCGGGCCAATGTAGTCGATGCTGACGTAGAGCGGCGCCGAAGCGGGAGCGTGAAATACGACTGAAAATAGGACAAGGACTGAAATAGGACTTGACAGGTCGGATATCTCCTTCGTAAGCTCTCCTCGATATTGAGACTCAGTCTCATTCAGGCTGAGGTCCAGGGTCCTCTCGTGCTCTCGTTATCGATGCGCAATTCTCGCTGGACCACCACCGTCGACGTGGCCTGGGTCGGTATTTTCCTTCGCATTGTGGCTGCCGCAGTGGGGGGCTACGCCTTCACCTCTGCGTCCACGGCGGCGCTCACCGTGCTGATGCCGCTGCCCAAGCCGGATGCGGTGCTCGTTCCAACGATGTTCTCGTTCGTCTTTTACGTGGCGGCGATCGTGTGGGCGTTCGCGGCGCGGAGCGCCTGGCGCGCGTGGCTCGGCTTGCTGGCGGTCACGGTGCCATGCGCGGCCGTGGCGTTCTTGTTGGCGGCGACGCCATGAGGAGACTCCATTAGGAGTTGGCGGACGCGAAGGATGGCAACGTGAAGAAGACCTTCACCCAGTCGATGGCCTGGTTGCATACCTGGGGCGGCCTGGTATTCGGATGGCTGCTCTTCGCGGTCTTCCTGACCGGATCGCTGTCGGTCTTCGACAAGGAGATCGGGCATTGGATGCGGCCGGAGCTCTGGGACGTCGGCCGACCGTCCGGCTCGTCTGCCGAGTTGGCGGTCCGCTATCTCACGCGCACCGCGCCCGAGATCGACATCTGGTACATCCATCTGCCAACCAAGCGGGAGCCGGCGCTCTCGGTCTCCTGGGACGATCGCGGCGAGTTCATCACGCACTATCTCGATCCGGCAACCGGCGAGCGAGTGGCCGCCCGCGAGTCGATGGGAGGCCACTTCTTCACACACTTTCATTCGTTTCTCAATGTCTGGCCCGCCGGCGCCTTCGTCATCGCCGCCGTTGCGCTCGTCATGCTCGCGGCCATCGTCAGCGGCATCGTCATTCACCGCCGTCGCTTGTTCAGGGACATCTTCACGTTTCGACCCTGGATGTCCAGCCAGCGCGTCTGGCTCGATGCTCACAACGTCATTGGTGTGCTGCTCCTGCCGTTTCACTTGGTGATGACCTACACGGGGCTCGTCGTCTTTTGCACGATCTACATGCCTGCCGGCGTGTATGCCCTGTATGGCGGCGATATTCTCGCGCACTCCAACGAGCTGAACCCGATCTTCACACGGCCGGCGAGCGAGCGTCGCGCGCCCCTTGGTCCGATCGCGCCTCTCATCCCACGGGCAGAGCGGTACCTGGGCGCCGATGCAGTCGAATTCATCCAGGTCGACCATCCGGGCGATGCGCAGGCGCTGGTGACCGCCGCTCGCCGCATCAACGATCGCGTCGCGTATGCCCTGGACCGCGTCACGTTCGACGGCGTCACGGGCAAGATGCTGGACGTGACGACGGATCATCGCGGGTCCTATTACGCGCAGGCGACGATGAGCGGCTTGCACTTCGCGCAGTTTGGGGGGTACGCGGTGCGCTGGCTCTACTTCGTCGCGGGTCTGGCCGCCACGGCGATGATTGGCACGGGCCTCGTGCTGTTCTCGGTAAAGCGTCGCCAGGCGTCTGCCGCGCGGGCGGGCGCAACGACCCGGTGGCACGGCATGATTGAGAAGCTGAACGTGGCTGCGGTGGCTGGGCCGGCGTTGGCCTCCATCGCGTATCTCTGGGCCAATCGGGTTCTTCCAGTGGAGCTCTCGAACCGTCCACTCTGGGAGACGTGGGCATTCCTTGGCGTTTGGCTGGTGACCCTGTTGCACGCGATGGCGCGGCCCGCGGGACGTGCCTGGGTCGAGCAGCTCTCGCTTGCCGCCATCGCGTGCGTCGCGCTGCCTGTGCTCGACGCTGCGACAGCCGACGGCCACGTGCTGGAGGCGATCCGCCGTGGCGACTGGATGCGGGCCGGTGTCGATCTCACGGCGGTTGCCGGAGGCGTCGCGATCGGCTGGATGGCCTGGCGTCTCGCACGCCGCCGGCGCCGGCTGGCTGTTCCCGAGACGCGGCGCGATGCGCCAACGACCGGTGTGCCCGCATCGGCCGTGACGGAGTGAGACGGTGCTGATCGTCCTTGCGGCATCGCTCGCCTATGCTGGCGTCACTGGGCTGTGCCTGTCGATGCCCCGGCATCACCTGCAGGTGTGGCGCCGCCATCCCACGGGGGCCGTGCGCGTGATCTTGCGCGTCGCCGGGTGGCTTTGCCTTATCGGGGCGCTGGTGGCGTCCGCGGCGGCCTGGGGTTGGCCGATCGGATCGGTCGCCTGGGTCGGCTTCCTGTCGGTCTCCGCTCTCGCCCTCGTCTTTCTGCTGGCGTACGTGCCGCGTGTTGCGGCGGTCCTCGCGCTGCTAATCCTCCTGCTGCCGCTGCTGCTCCTCGCGTGGTGAGAAATGAGGACAGCCCGGACAGCCCCCATTTTTGCTAGGATCGGCGGCGAAGGAGGAGACGACATGGCTGTGCGGACATCGGAAGCGGAATGGCAGGGCAATCTGCGAGAGGGGGAGGGGCGCATCAAGCTCGGCAGTGGCGCCTTCGAAGGGACCTACTCATTCCCGTCCCGCTTCGAGAGCGGGAAAGGGACCAACCCCGAAGAGTTGATTGGCGCAGCGCACGCCGGTTGTTTTTCGATGGCGCTGGCCGCCGGGCTGACGCGCGCTGGCTACACGCCTACCCGTATCCACACGACCGCGAACGTTCATCTCGACAAGGTGGGCGAGGGCTTCGACATTACCACCATCGAGCTCGACACGCGCGCAGAGATACCGGGCATCGATGAAGCAACGTTCACGCGAGAGGCCGAGGCGGCAAAGGCAAACTGTCCTGTGTCGAAGGCGCTGAAGGGACCGAAGATCACGCTCACGACACACCTGGGCTGAGCGATGCCGCTGCGGGCTGCTCTCGTCGCCACACGAGCGTCACATGCTCGCCACAGAATAGCCACATGAGAATACGCT
Organism: Vicinamibacteraceae bacterium; assembly: GCA_050742275.1. Classification (GTDB taxonomy): domain Bacteria; phylum Acidobacteriota; class Vicinamibacteria; order Vicinamibacterales; family Vicinamibacteraceae; genus WHTT01. The sequence goes on along the minus strand of JBOGIN010000812.1, from coordinate 1,362 downwards.
TGCTCGCGCTTTCATTGCTCATTGGCGTTGGTCTCATCGTATCGCCGCCGATGCTTGACGCGGACGCGCCAGAAGCGCGTCACGTTGTCATGATCTCAATCGATGGGCTCATGCCCTCCACCTACACGCAGCCGGGGCCTTCGAAGGTGCCCACGCTGCGTCGCCTCATGCAGGAAGGGGTCTACGCGGACGGCGTCGTTGGCGTGTTGCCAACCGTCACCTATCCGTCGCACACGTCGATGATTACCGGCGTGCCGCCGGCTGTCCACGGCATCTACAACAACTACGTCCTGGATCCGGAAGATCAGTCCGATCATGCGTGGTACTGGTACGGGCGAGACGTCAAAGTGGCAACCTTGCCAGGCGCCGTTGGCTCGCGGGGGCTCACGACCGCCGCCGTGAGCTGGCCCGCAACCGTGGGTAGCGACATCGACTTCCTGATGCCAGAGTACGGCCGCCGTTTCTACCCGGAAACGCTGAATCTGCTGCGTGCGCTGTCGCACCCCCGCGGCCTGCTGGATACCTACGAAGCGTCTCGCGGCACGCCTCTGCCGGGGCCGCTGACCGACGCTGATCGTGCGGGTCTCGCGGCCTGGATCTTCCGCACCTATCGACCGCACCTCACGCTGCTGCACATCTTCGAGACCGACAGCGCTCAGCATCAGCAGGGACCAGGCTCGCCCGAGGCGCTGGCGGCGCTGGAGCAGGCGGACGCGCACGTCAACATGGTGCTCGACGCGATTGCAGAGACGGGATTGAGCGACCGCACCGACGTCGTCGTGGTGTCGGATCATGGGTTTGCGGCGATCGAGCGGGAGCTGCACCCGAACACCATCTTCAAGCAAGAAGGTTTGCTGGAGGTTGACGACAGCGGGCATATCGGCCGGTGGGATGCCTACGTTCAGGGCGCCGGTGGCGTGGGGTTCGTCTTCTTGAAGAATCCCGGGGATGCGACCGTACGCGCACGCGTGGAAGAGATCCTGGCAAAGCTCGCGGCAGATCCGGCCAACGGCATTCTCACCGTCTGGGACGAAGCGGACCTCCGCGAGAGGGGTGGGGACCCTCGCGCGAGCTTCGCGCTCGACATGAAGACCGGCTTCTATGCCGGCTCGGGCCATGAGGCTCTGTTCACGGAAGTCGAGAGCGCAGGCGGGCATGGCTTCGATCCAACGCGCAAGGAGCTGCACGCGTCGCTCATCATGTCGGGACCAGACGTGCCGAAGTCGGGCAGCCTGGGCGTTGTCCGTATGACGCAAATCGCGCCAACGATTGCCGCCTGGTTCGACGTCGGGCTCTCCGCACACACCGACGAGCCGCTGGCACTGAAGCCCACTGGCGCGTCGAAATAGTAGAAGCGGGGAC
>JBOGIN010000811.1:0-2877 GCA_050742275.1 Vicinamibacteraceae bacterium | reverse complement strand
GGAACTGATGCAGCCGAAAAGGGGCCTGTCCCCTTTTTTCCGGTTCTGTCTTCGCCGTTTTTTCCGATCCTCCTCATCGCGCTCACATGTGTCGAGTATCTCAACCGCCCGCTGCCGCTCGTGTCGGCGCCAGCATTGACGACCCAGACCGGCCGGTGGCTGGCGCGCGCCGAAGGACCTGGCCCCGTCGTCTACCTGCCGCTCACGCGCGATTATGGCAACACGCCGTTCATGCTCCAGACGTTGGAGCACGGACGGCCGATCGTGAACGGCTACAGCGGCCAGCGGCCGATGTTCTACTCGGCAGTGGCGGACGCCCTGGCCGACTTCCCCTCCGCGGATGCGCTCTGGACCCTCGATGAGCTGGAGGTGCGCTTTGTCGTCACCAACGTCGCGGTGGATACCGAGGCGTGGCCGCTCGTCGAGCGCGCACGCGTGATCGATCCGACGCTTGGGCCGAGCACACGCATCTACGAGCTCGCGGAGAGCAGTGAGTTGAGAGCGCGCTTGGGTCCAGTAGCGGTAGCGCCACCGCCACCGCCCGGTCCTATCCCGTTCGAGGTCGGCGAGCGCGCGACGTACCGGGTGTTGTGGGCCGGTGTCGGCACGTCGGTGCCTGCCGGTCGGGCAACGTTCGACGTGCGGTCCGGCGCCACGCAGGATCAAACGCCCGGGGTCCTGCCGCTCGCCGACGGGGCGCGCTACCGGTTCGTCGTGACGGCAGCCACGGCGCCCTGGGTTGCCCGCTTCTTCGAAGCGCGCGACCGCTTCACCACCTGGACGGACGCCGCCTTGCGGCCGCTGCTGCACGAGCGACATCTTCGTGAGGGACGCCGCGCGTCCGATCTTCTGATCCACTACGAGCCGGAGAAGCAGACTGCGACGATGCTGCGGCCGACGCCAGAGGGAATCGAGCGCGAGATCGCGTTCCGCGTCCCAGAACAGGTCAGAGATCCGCTCGCCGTCTTCTTCTACGTACGCACGCTGACTCTGGGGCCAGGTCAGCGCGTGCGCATCCCGCTCACGGACATGGGTCGGACGATGGTGCTCGAGGTGTTAGGCGGGAGCGTCGAGTCAATCGACGTGCAGGGTAAGCGCGTCGATGCGTTACGGATCGACGCGGGCCTGGACCGCCGCGTGGACACGCGCGAAGCGCCGGAGATTCGCGTCTGGCTCTCTCGCGATGCGCGGCGTCTACCACTCATGGCGGAGGTTCGCGCCGGCTTTGGCGCGCTACGATTGGAGCTGGACAGTTACACGTCTGGCACGATCAACAGATGAGGTTATCCGGATGTGAATCATGACAATCGATCGATGATCTGCTTGCGTTTGCGATGCTTCTACGGTTGACAGGCCGAACATAGGGTGTTTACAGTTAGGAACGGTCACAAGGACAGCCGTTGCTGCATGGAGTCACGCGTGTCAGACTGCCCGAGCGACCTTAGAGCCCCCGACTCGGCGCATCGCTCCCGCAACTCGAGACGTCGCGCGTCGAGTTCGTGCCTTCCTCCAATTTGCCTCGAGTTCTATCGTGAAGAGCTCTTGAAGCACCATCGCTGCCTCCGTCAGCAGTGTTATTCAGAGGATGCGATGTGTTGTCTCGAGGCAGCGCTCACGCGACTCGACGGCTGCTTGGAAGAGTTGTGCAGGAGCGGCGAGGCGGATCATGTCGTGAGCTGCATCCTGCATCAATTCGATCACGTCACGCGCCTGTCCACCTTTGCCTCGCACCCGAACCTGCACTGACGACTAATTCGAGCCCACGTGCGCGGAACGATCTCGTCGCCATCGTCGACGCGGCGATTGCGGCGGTGAGCGCGCGCACACTCGTGGAGCGCGCGCCGGCGAGGCTTCCAGGCTTCGACCACTCGCGTCCGACAACGTTGATTGCGGCGGGCAAGGCTGCGGCCGCGATGGCCTCGGCGTACCTCGACCGGGCGGGCACGGCGTGTGCGAGGGGTGTCGTGGTGAGCGCGCACGGACGCCCGCTGCTGCCCGATCGCGTCGAGTGGGTCACTGCGGGACATCCGGTGCCGACACCGGGCAGCGTTCGAGGCGGGCGCCGCGCGCTGCAGCTCGCGGCGGAGACTCCTGCCGGCGCGCAGGTGCTCGTGCTGCTCTCCGGCGGCGCCTCGGCGCTGCTGGCAGTACCGCACGCCTCGATTACGCTGGACGACAAGCAAGCGGCGACGTCGGCGTTGCTGCGCGCCGGTGCGGCCATCCACGAGTTGAACGGCGTGCGCAAGCACCTGTCGGCAATCAAGGGAGGACGCCTGGCGGCAGCGAGCGCGGCGCCGACGTTCACGCTGGCGATCTCCGACGTCGTTGGGCCCGTGGAGGATGATCCAAGTGTCATTGGATCCGGCCCGACGGTGCCCGACCCGAGCACGTTCGGCGAGGCGTTGGCGGCGGTGTCGAGACTCGGTGTGCGAGACGACCTGCCGGCCGCCGTGCGGCTGTTGCTCGAGCAAGGCGCGCGCGGCGAGGCGGAGGAGACGCCCAAGCCGGGCGACGCGCGGCTGGCGGGCGGTGGCTACGCCGTGATTGGGAATCGCCACTCGGCCATGCACGGCGCGGCGCGCGAGGCAGAGCGCCGTGGCTACCAGGTGTGCGTGTTGAGCGCGGCGGTGACGGGCGAGGCGAGAGAGGCAGCGCCTGATTTGCTGGCGCGGGCGCTCGCCTGTCGTGCGGGGCGAGATGGCCCCTGCTGCGTCATCTCGTCCGGCGAGACCACCGTTCACGTACGAGGTGCGGGAAAGGGGGGGCGGAATCAAGAGTTAGCGCTTGCGCTGGCGGAGGCGGTTGCCGCAGCGCCGCGTCCGGTGTGGCTGGTGAGCGTCGGCACGGACGGCATCGACGGACCGACGGATGCCGCAG
>JBOGIN010000810.1:0-2489 GCA_050742275.1 Vicinamibacteraceae bacterium | reverse complement strand
GCCGGAGCGTGCGTGAGCTCGCCGAAGCCGAGATTCGGCCTCACGTCATGACGTGGGACGAGGCTCAGGCGTTCCCGTCGTCTCTGTTCGAGCGGCTCGCGGAGCACGGACTGCTGGGCATTCAGATTCCGGAGGACTACGGTGGCGCCGGCCTCTCCGCCGTGGACTACTGCATCTGCATCGAAGAGCTCGCGCGCGTGGATCCCGCCCTTGCGCTCAGTGTCGCGGCGCACAATGGGCTGTGCACGGCACACCTGTTTCGATTCGGGACCGAGGCGCAGAAGCGAGGGTTCGTGCCGGCGCTTGCGCGCGGCGAGCGGCTGGGTGCGTGGGGGCTGACCGAGTCGGATGCCGGAAGTGACGCCGCCGCCATGCGGACGACCGCCGCGCGCGAGGACGCGGGCTGGGTGCTCAACGGCGCCAAGACGTTCATGACGCACGGCGGGATCGCCAGCGTCCTCGTCGTCATGGCGGTGACCGATCGCGCGCGCGGCACGCGCGGCATCTCGGCGTTCATCGTCGAGCGCGGCACGCCGGGAATGACTACGGGAAAGAAAGAGAACAAGCTGGGTATGCGCGCCAGCGACACGAGCGAGGTCGTGTTCCAGGCGTGCCGCGTGCCGCACGATCATCTGCTCGGGGAGGAAGGGGAGGGCTTCATCAACGCCCTGCAAGTGCTCGACGCCGGCCGCATCGCCATCGCCGCCCTCTCGGTCGGATTGGCACAAGGGGCCTACGAAGCAGCTCGCCGCTACGCGCTCGAGCGTCGGCAGTTTGGTCGCGCGATCGCCGCCTTTCAGGCCATTCAGTGGAAGCTCGCCGATATGGCCACGCGCCTCGAGGCGGCGCGCCTGCTCACGTATCGGGCGGCGTGGCTCAAGGACAGCGGAGCGCGGATGACGCGCGAGGCCGCCATGGCGAAGTTGTTCGCCAGCGAAATGGCCGTTCGCGCAGCCGAGGAGTGCGTCCAGATACACGGTGGCTATGGCTTCGTCAAGGACTATCCGGCGGAGAAGTACTATCGCGACGTCAAGCTCCTCACGATTGGCGAAGGCACGAGCGAGATACAGCGGCTCGTCATTGCTCGACAGCTCTTGGTGTGAACGACTCTCTTGTCGAACGGCTGCTCGGTGGAGACGTGCGCGCGCTCGCGCGGGCGATTAGCCTCATCGAAGACGAAGCGCCCGAGCGTGATGCCCTGATCCGCGCGGTGTTTCCCCACACCGGGCGCGCATATCTGGTGGGCGTGACAGGCCCGCCGGGGGCTGGGAAGAGCACGCTCGTCGATCGACTGACGGAAGTGCTGCGCCGGCAGGGGCAAACGGTCGGCATCATTGCCGTCGATCCCACCAGTCCGTTCACCGGTGGCGCGATCTTGGGCGACCGCGTGCGCATGCAGCAGCACGTCGGCGACGCCGGGGTGTACATTCGCAGCATGGCCACGCGCGGACACCTCGGGGGGCTGGCGCGTGCGACGAGCGACGCGGCGCTCGTCCTGGACGGCGCGGGACGAGATATGGTGCTCATCGAAACCGTGGGCGTCGGGCAGGATGAGGTGGACGTCGTCCGCACGGCCGACGTCTCGATCGTCGTGGTGGTGCCTGGCGCCGGCGACGACATCCAGGCGCTCAAGGCCGGCATCATGGAGATTGGCGATATCTATGTCGTGAACAAGGCCGACCGAGAGGGCGCGGATCGGACGATGGCCACCATCCAGGCGATGCTTGGCCTGCAGTCCTTCGGCCCCGGGGACTGGCATCCGCCGGTCGTGGCCACCGAGGCGGTGGCCGGACGGGGCGTGGCGGAGCTGACGGACACGATCGAGCGGTTCCGCACGCATACCGCTGCGAAGGCGCCTGCGCGTGCCCGCGACCGTGCGGCCTTTCGGCTGCGCGATCTCCTTGGAGAGCGCTTGCGCCAGCACGTCGAGCAACATGTGCTGCAGCCGAGCGAGCTCGATCGATACGTCGAGCGAATCGCGGAGCGACGACAGGATCCTTACAGCGCGGTGGATGAGATCGTCCACCGTGCATTACTCGACGTATCAACGAAAGTCACCCTCGACCACGTCGGCATCGCCGTTCGAGATCTCGAGAAGGCGATCGCATTCTTCCGGGACACGCTTGGCTTGGAGCTCGAGCTCTCGGAGGATGTGCCGCCGCAAGGGGTGCGCGTCCATTTCATGCAGGCGGGCTCGGCGTGCGTCGAGCTCGTCGAGGCGCTCGACTCGGGCGCGCCGCTCGCGCGCTTTCTCGACAAGCGCGGGCCCGGCCTGCACCATGTGGCTTTCCGCGTGGACGACATCCGCGCGACGCTCGCCGACCTCCGAAACCGCGGGGTGCGGCTGATTGACGAGGAGCCACGCCCGGGCGCCGGAGGCGCGTTGATTGCCTTCATTCACCCGTCGAGCACGCATGGGGTGCTGGTGGAGGTCAAACAGGCGTCAGGGATCAGGCGTCAGGAGGCCTCAGACCTGAAGCCTGCTGACC
>JBOGIN010000809.1:0-7162 GCA_050742275.1 Vicinamibacteraceae bacterium | reverse complement strand
GAACTTGAACCGCTATACCGAGAAAGCCCAAGAGGCGGTCCTGACATCGCAACAGACAGCGGAGCGCGAGAGCCATCCACAGATCGAGCCGGAGCACCTGCTGCACGCGCTGGTCACGCAGCAGGGAGGCATCGTGCCCTCCGTGCTGCGCAAGCTCGGCGTGGATCCCGCGCAGGTCGCCGGCGATGTCACCTCCGCCCTCGAGAAGCAGCCCAAGGCGTACGGCGGCACGCAGGTGGGCCTGTCGCCGAGATTCCGCAAGATCGCGCAGCACGCGGAGAACGAAGCAAAGCGCCTGCAAGACGACTACATCAGCACCGAGCATCTCCTTCTGGCGATCGCCGCGGAGTCTGGCCGCTCCGCTGCCGCCGATCTGCTCAAGAAGCGCGGCGTGACCTACGAAGGGATCTTCGAGGCGCTGGCGCAGGTGCGCGGTGCGCAGCGTGTCACGGACCAGAGCCCGGAGGGCAAGTATCAAGCGTTGGAGCGATATGGCCGCGACCTCACGGCAGCGGCGCGCCAAGGCAAGCTGGACCCCGTCATCGGTCGTGACGAAGAGATTCGACGCGTGATTCAAGTGCTGTCGCGGCGGACGAAGAACAATCCAGTGCTCATCGGCGAGCCGGGCGTCGGCAAGACCGCGATTGTCGAAGGTCTCGCACAGCGCATCGTGCGCCGCGACGTGCCGGAGGGGCTCAAGGAGAAGCGAATCATCGCGCTCGATATGGGCGCGCTGGTGGCAGGCGCAAAGTACCGCGGGGAGTTCGAAGAGCGTCTGAAGGCGGTGCTCGGCGAGATCACCCATTCGGAAGGCGACATCGTGCTCTTCATCGACGAGCTGCACACCGTCGTGGGCGCCGGCGCGGCAGAAGGCGCGATCGACGCCTCGAACATGTTGAAGCCCATGCTGGCGCGCGGCGAGCTGCATGCCATCGGCGCGACGACGCTCGACGAGTATCGCAAGCACATCGAGAAAGATGCGGCACTGGAACGGCGCTTTCAGCCCGTGCTGGTAGAGCCACCCACCGTCGAAGCGACCATCAGCATCCTTCGCGGCTTGCGCGAGCGGTATGAGATCCATCACGGCGTCAGGCTCAAGGACTCGGCGCTGGTCTCCGCAGCCGTGCTGTCGAACCGCAACATCACGGACCGCTTCCTGCCGGACAAGGCCATCGACCTGGTCGACGAGGCGGCGTCGAATCTGCGGATGGAGATCGACTCGATGCCAGTGGAGCTGGACGAGGTCGAGCGGCGTGTGATGCAGCTCGAGATCGAGCGCGAGGCGCTGCGTAAGGAGACCGATGCAGCGTCACGCGAGCGGCTGACGAAGCTGGAAAAGGAGCTCGCCGATCTCAAGGAAGAGCGTAACCGTCTGCAGAGCCACTGGACGCAGGAGAAGGAAGCCATTCAGGCGGCGCGCAAGGTAAAGGAGGACATCGAGCAGGTTCGCCACGACATCGAGCACGCGCAGCGCGTTGGAGACTACACCAAGGCGTCCGAGCTGCAGTACGGCGGGTTGCCGGAGCTGGAGAAGCGGCTCACAGAAGAGGAGTCGCGCCTCCAGATGCTCCAAGGTGCGCAGAAGATGCTCAAGGAAGAGGTGGACGAGGAGGACATTGCCGAGGTCGTCAGCCGCTGGAGCGGCGTGCCCGTCAGCCGGCTGATGGAAGGCGAGATTCAGAAGCTCGTGAAGATGGAGGAGCGATTGCACCAGCGGATGGTCGGCCAAGACGAGGCGATTACCGCCGTGGCGAGCGCCATCCGACGCGCGCGCGCAGGATTACAGGACCCCAACCGCCCGCTGGGCAGCTTCCTCTTCCTCGGGCCTACCGGCGTCGGCAAGACGGAGCTTGGCCGTGCGCTCGCGGAGTTCCTGTTCGATGACGAGCACGCCATGGTGCGGATCGACATGTCCGAGTACCAAGAGAAGCACACCGTCTCCCGGTTGCTTGGCGCGCCCCCCGGCTACGTGGGGTACGAGGAAGCAGGCCAGCTCACCGAAGCCGTGAGACGGCGGCCGTACGCGGTCGTGTTGCTCGACGAGATCGAGAAGGCGCACGCCGAGGTGCTGAACGTGCTGCTCCAGCTCCTCGACGACGGCCGGCTCACCGACGGGCGTGGTCGAACCGTGGACTTCAAGAACACGGTGGTCATCATGACGTCCAACCTGGGGAACCACCTCATCGCCGAGCAGACCATGCATTCCGGCGCGCTGGAAGACGATGTGCGCAATCGCATCATGGATGCGGTCCGCATGCATTTCAGGCCAGAGCTGCTCAACCGCATCGACGAGTTGATCGTGTTCCATCCGCTGGGGCGCGAGCACCTGAAGCGGATCATCGAGATCCAGCTGGCGCGCCTGCTCGCACGGCTGGAAGAGCGGAAGATCCACGTCGAGCTGACCGAGGCGGCCAGGACCGTGCTGCTCGAGCACGGCTACGATCCGACCTACGGCGCACGCCCCCTCAAGCGCACGATTCAACGGCTCGTGCTGGATCCGTTGGCGATGCAGGTGCTCCAGGGCGACTTCCACCAGGGCGACTCGGTCCGTGTGGACGCGCGTGCCGGGGAGATCGTGTTCGAGCGGGCGGAGGCGGTTCCTGCTTGAACAGGCGTCAGGGGTCAGGAGTCAGGGATCAGTAGGCTGACCCCTATTTATTGACGGCGCCTGAAGGTCTGCGTGACGGTGTGCGTGCGGCGAGGCGTCTTCAATGTCGTTTCAACCCTCATCCTCTTTCCGCCGTCCGCGAGCGTGCGGACCTCGCGTGAGCTGACGGTCACCGTCTCGTCGTCCGGCGTCTCGAACGACTCTTCGATCTCTGTGATCAGGCTCTTGCCGTCCCAGTAGGTGCGGCTCTTTCTCTTGCGCGACTGGTCCCCGCGTTTCGTCTTCCCGGGTTGCGGCGCGGCCGTCCTTTCAGGGGTGGAAAGGCTGTACACACGTTCGTGACTGCCGAACGTCATGACCAGCTCGGTCTCACTCTGCGTGAGCGTGATGATGGCGCCCTTCTCCATGGGAGGCATGGCGCGCCTGCGTGCCGGATCGTCGACCTCCTCGTCCGGAGGCCTGCCGCCGAACCGGTCGTCATCGGGCGGTCCATATCCCTCGCCCGACCTGAAGCCCCGCGGAGCGTCCGGCTGGTCCACCTCTTCCAGGATCCACCGCCCGGAGAAGTCCGGTATCGCGTGCCCCGAGCTTTGTCGAGGCGCCTGCCCCGCGTCGCCCGGAGGCGTCTGCCCCCGGACAATCGCGCTTGCCGCCGCGGACAGCACGACACCGGCCATCACCAACCTCGCTACAACTCGCACGGACATGATTCACCTGTCGACCAGAGCAGGCCTCCCAGCATCATCGTCTCTTACTTTAGTGCAACGTTCGCTATTCCCCGCCTTCTGTGGGAGATTCCGAGCTTTCTGTGGGGGCAGGCGCAGCTTCGGCCGCCTGGAACGCGCAGCTGCGGTGGGTGCCGTCGCAAAACGGCCGCCGGTGCGATTGACCGCAGCGACACAGCGCAAAGGGGATCTTCGCGAGGGGGTACTCGTGGCCGTTCCAGTCGATGACCTTGATGTCGTCTCCATCCACCAGATAGGGGCCGTTCTCACGAACCTTGATGGTTACTGCCATTCTTTGCGTTATCTCCTCGTCGTCATGGCCCTGAGCGAGCGAAGCGAGTCGAAGGGCCGAATCCCGAATCCCGAATCCTGAATCCCGTTTCCTGTTTCCCGATCTACCCCCCTCGCTGCATGGACGTCAGGAACTCCGAATTGCTCGTGGTCTTCCCCATCTTGTCGAGGAGCAGCTCCATGGCTTCGACCGGCGAGAGCGGATTGAGCACCTTGCGCAACACCCAGATCCGCTGCAGATCTTCCTTCTGCAGCAAGAGCTCTTCCTTTCGCGTCCCGCTCTTCTGCATGTCGATTGCCGGGAACACGCGGCGATCGGAGAGCTTCCGATCGAGATGAATCTCCATGTTACCGGTGCCCTTGAACTCCTCGAAGATGACCTCGTCCATGCGCGAGCCAGTGTCGATGAGCGCGGTTGCGATGATCGTGAGCGAGCCGCCCTCCTCGATATTGCGCGCCGCGCCGAAGAAGCGCTTCGGCTTTTGCAGCGCGTTGCTATCAACACCTCCCGAGAGCACCTTGCCGGACGGCGGGACCACGCTGTTGTAGGCGCGTGCAAGCCGCGTGACTGAATCGAGCAGGATGAGCACATCTTTGCGGTGCTCGACGAGACGCTTGGCCTTCTCGATGACCATCTCCGCCACCTGCACGTGGCGCTGAGCGGGCTCGTCGAACGTCGAGCTGATGACCTCCCCCTTGACCGACCGCTGCATGTCGGTCACCTCTTCGGGCCGCTCGTCGATGAGCAGCACGATGAGGTACACCTCAGGGTGGTTCGTCGTTACCGACTGTGCGATGTTCTGCAGGAGCATCGTCTTGCCGGTGCGAGGCGCCGAGACGATCAGTCCGCGCTGCCCTTTGCCAATGGGCGTCATGAGATCCATGACGCGCGACGACAGGTTCTCGGCCGCGGTCTCCAGCGTGAGGCGCTCGTCCGGATAGAGCGGCGTGAGGTTCTCGAAGAAGATCTTTTCGCGCGCCTGCTCGGGTGGCTCGAAGTTGACCGCTTCCACCTTGATGAGGGCGAAGTAGCGCTCTCCTTCCTTCGGTGGGCGAATCTGTCCCGAGATTGTGTCGCCGGTCTGCAGATCGAACTTGCGAATCTGTGACGGCGAGACGTAGATGTCGTCCGGGCCTGGCAGATAGTTGTAATCGGGGGCGCGCAAGAAGCCAAAGCCGTCCGGCAACACTTCGAGCACGCCTTCGGAGAAGATATACCCGCTCTGCTCGGTTTGCGCCTTGAGGATCTGGAAGATGAGCTCTTGCTTGCGCATGCCGGTCGCGCCCGGCACGTTGAGATCCTTGGCCACGTGCGTGAGCCGCTGGATGCTCATGTCCTTGAGCTCCGCAATGTGCAACGCCTCGCCTTCGCGGCGCGCGGGTGCGGCGGGGCTCTCAGCGGTCTCGGATGCCGGCACGGTCTCGACCGAGGCGGGTGTAGATTCGGCCGAATTACGCGCCGATGTGCGCTTCTGATTGGGTGCCATGTGTGATTGGAACCGAACAACACGGGGCGCGGCGGGGCGCCGCACCATATTCAAGGGTTCGGATTGGGGTGTCTACCCTACGTTCTTGCAGTATAAAACCGGCCTTCTATGCTGTCAACGAAAGACGCGTTGCCTCGACGCAAGACACAGTCGTGTAAGATGATGGGCCGGCGTGTTTCGACATCTCGTCATCCTCCTCACCCTCGGCGGCGTCACCTTCTTTGCCGGGCTCGGACGAGGCGCCATCGGCGATTCGGATGAAGCGTACTATGCCGAAGCCGCCCGCGAGATGGTCGAGTCGGGCGACTGGCTCACACCGCGGTACAACTACGAAGAACGATTTCAGAAGCCGATTCTCTACTATTGGCTCGCGGCGGCGACGTACACGGTCGCCGGCGTCAGTGAGGCCGCTGCCCGGTTTCCCGCGGCGCTTTCCGGGCTCGCCCTGGCGCTCCTCACGTATCTGTGCGGCCGGCGCTGGTTCGATCCGCCGACCGCCACGCTTGCCGGCGTCATCGTGGCCACCAGCTTCGGCGCGTTCGCCTTTGCCCGCGCCGGGCTGCCGGATCTTCCTCTCGCGCTCTTCATCACGCTCGCCACGTGGGCGCTGATCGAAGCCTGGGATGCGCGGTACCGTGACGAGCCCATCCACCCCGCCGCGCGTCGCGGGTGGCTCCTGCTCGGCGCCGTCGCCTTGGGGCTGGCAGTCCTGACCAAGGGACCGGTTGGCATTGCGCTCCCCGTGATGACCGTGGCGCTCGCTGCGTGGCGAGAGCGCTACGTGCAGGGCGTGTCGTGGCGTGACCGCTGGCCGTCGCGCCGTGACTTGCTGCTCGCAGCGCTCCTGTTCGTGCTCGTGGCGGCGCCCTGGTACGTGGCGATGACCGACGTCCACGGGTTCGCCTACCTCGAACGCTTCTTCCTGGATGAGAACCTGGAGCGCTTCGCGACCGACCGCTACAACGAGCCGCGGCCGCTCTGGTTCTACGGCCCGATCGTGCTCAGCGGGCTCATGCCCTGGTCGCCGTTTCTGCTGCTCTGGATCCCCTCGTTCATGCAGATCGTCGTGCGACGAGAGCGACGCCTGACGAGCGGTGCCTGGCGTCTGGTGCTCTGGGCGGCGGTGCCGCTCCTCTTCTATTCGCTTTCCATCGGCAAGCAGCCGCGCTACATCCTGCCGGTCCTGCCGCCGCTGGCGCTCATCGTCGCGCGGTCGCTCATCGCGCGCCTCACGGATTCGACCGACGCCACGAAACGCCACGTCCCGCTGGCCGTGTGCGGCACGCTGGTCTCGATCAGCCTCCTCCTGCTCGCGGCGTTGCTGTACCGCGCCAGCCCACTGCTGTTCGCGCTCAATCCGTCGCTCAGCCATGAGGGAACGGCCGCAATCGCGGCGGCTGGCGTCGCGGTGCTCGTGGCTGCCTGGCTGCGCCGCCGCTGGCTGCTTCCCACAACGCTTGCCGTTGCGTCGGTGATCACGTTCTTGTCGCTGCAATACTCGATTGCGTCGGCGCCGGGGCTCGAGCCGGTCCAGCGAATGGCGGCGATTTACAAGGCCGCCCACCAGCAGGACGACAGGTCCGCGACGTACCGTGTGCTGGTGCGGAATCTCATCTTCTACACAGGGGTCCGGCAAACGGATCTCATCGACAGCGCGTCCGCCGCGAAGTTTCTTCGCTCGTCCAAGCGGGCGCTCTGCGTGGTCTCCGAAGACGACTTGATGGCGCTTCAACGCGAGCATCGCGTTCGCGTTCGTCGGCTCGGCGAGGTGCTCTACTTCAACCCCTCGGCCGTCCGCATTGGCACGCTCCTCTGGCCGGATCCCGCGCAGGATTTGGAGACCGTGTTGTTGGTGACCAATCGCTGAGCCGCACGGGGCCGATGGCGCGCGACGCGCTCGGAAGGCTACACGTCCGAGAAGATCTTCCCGGGATTCAGAATCCCGCGCGGATCGAACGCTTGCTTGAGGCGCTTCATGAGCGCAATCTCCGGCGGCGCGAGCTCGAGACCGATGTACTTCGCCTTGGCGAAGCCAATGCCGTGCTCTCCGC
>JBOGIN010000808.1:0-3003 GCA_050742275.1 Vicinamibacteraceae bacterium | reverse complement strand
TGGTGATGCCGGGCGACAACGTGACGATGGAGATCGAGCTGATCGCGCCGGTGGCGTTGGAGAAGGGGTTGCGGTTTGCGATTCGGGAGGGCGGCCGCACCGTCGGTGCTGGGACGATCTCAGAGATCATCGAATAGGTCAGGAAACAGGAAACGGGAAACTTGGGCTACGACGTTGATGTTTCCTGATTCCCGTTTCCCGTTTCCTGAAGGAATGCAGCTATGTTCGGAGAAAAGATCCGTATCCGGCTCAAGGCGTACGACCACCGCGTGCTAGATCAGTCGACGACCGAGATCGTCGAGACGGCGAAGCGCACGGGCGCGCGTCTGGCGGGACCGGTTCCGCTGCCCACTGAGATCAACAAGTGGACGGTGTTGCGATCGCCGCACGTGGACAAGAAGTCGCGCGAGCAGTTCGAGCTACGCACGCACAAGCGGCTGATCGACATCTTCGAGCCGACGTCGCAAACCGTGGACGCGCTGATGAAGCTCGATTTGCCCGCCGGCGTCGATGTCGAGATCAAGGCGTTCGGCAAGGAGCACGGCAAGTAGCCATGGTTACCGGGATCATCGGCAAGAAAGTCGGCATGACCCAGATCTTCGACCAGACGGGAGCAGCCGTTCCTGTCACGGTCATCAAGGCTGGGCCGTGCGTGGTGGTTCAGCGCAAGACCGCGACCGCCGACGGGTACGACGCCGTCCAGATCGGTCTGGTGGAGGGGAAGCCTGCAAAGGTGACTCGTCCACTCGCCGGTCACTTCAAGAAAGCCAACGTGCCGCCGGTGCGGCTGGTGCGCGAAGTGGCGGCGGAGGGTGACGACGTCGTGGCAGGGACGGAAGTGGTGGTGGGGTCGATGTTTCAGGACGGCGAGTTCGTCGATGTCACCGGCACGTCGCGCGGCCATGGATTTCAAGGCGTGATGAAGCGGCACGGCTTTGCCGGCGGCGCGGGATCGCACGGCTCGATGTTTCATCGTGCCCCAGGCTCGATTGGCGCCTCGTCGTTTCCGTCGCGCGTGTTGAAAGGCATGCGCGCCGCGGGGCGCATGGGGGCCGACCGTGTCACGGTGCACAACCTGAAGGTCGTGCGCGTCGATGCGGAGAAGCACCTGTTGCTCGTGCGCGGCGCGGTGCCCGGCGCCAGGAACGGCTACGTGCTGATCCGCAAGGCTGTCAAGTCGAAGGGGCGGCCATGACTATCGATGTCGTGAACACGAAGAACGAGAAGGTTGGCTCCCTCGAGCTGAGCGACACAGTGTTCGGCGGCCGCGTGCGCCAGGATCTCATCTGGGAGGCGGTCGTCCACGAGCAAGCGGAACGACGACGCGGCACGCACAAGACGAAGGAGCGTGGCGAGGTTCGCGGCAGTGGACGCAAGCTGTGGCGCCAGAAAGGCACCGGACGTGCGCGCGTGAGCGACCTCCGCACGCCAATCTGGAGGAAGGGCGGGACGGTCTTCGGCCCGCGGCCGCGCGACTACGGATACGCCCTGCCGAAGAAGGTCCGGCGCGGTGCGTTGCGGGATGCGCTCACCCAGCGCCTGCGTGACGGCGTGGTGGTGGCGGTGGACGCGCTCGGCGTCGGCGAGATCAAGACGAAGCTGGCCGTAGCCATGCTGAAGGAGCTCGGCGCGACCTCGAAGACGCTGCTCATCGACGTCGCGCCGGATGACACGCTCCTGCTCTCGACGCGGAACCTCGCGGGCGTTCGCCTCGTGCCGGCCAACCAGGTTTCGGCCCGCGACCTGATGGACAGCACGACCGTGATCGCGACCCGCGCCGCGTTGGAGCGATTGCAGGCGGCGTTGGCCGTGGGGGCGTCTCGCCGCGGCGGCCGCAATCGTCCTGAGGCACCTACGCTATGAAGCTCACTGAGGTCATTCGTCGCCCGATCGTCACGGAGAAGACCACGAGGCTGCGCGAGGCCGCACCGGTCATGGTGTTGGCCGTGGCCCGGGACGCCACCAAGGTGGAGATTCGTCAGGCGGTCGAGCGGCTCCTGGGTGCGCGTGTCGCCGAGGTGAAGACGGCGCGTGTGCAGGGGAAGATCAAGCGGCAGGGGCGGTTTGCCGGGCGCCGACCCGCCTGGAAGAAGGCGTACGTCCGCCTGCGTGACAACGAGCAGATGCCGGACTTCCTGGAAGGCGCGTAGATATGCCTGTTCGGAAATACAAGCCGACGTCGGCCGGCCGGCGGTTCCAGACCGTCCAGTCGTTCGACGAGATCACGGTCACCGAGCCGCACAAGCCGTTGACGCAGCCGCTCTCCAAGAGCGGCGGGCGCAACAACCGCGGCGAGGTGACGGTGTGGTGGCGCGGCGGTGGGCACAAGCGGCTCTACCGCGTCATCGACTTCAAGCGCGACAAGCGCGGGGTGCCAGGGACGGTGACGACGATCGAGTACGACCCTAACCGCTCGGCGCGCATCGTGCTCGTCGCCTACGCCGACGGCGAGAAGCGGTACATCCTGCATCCGGTTGGCCTCAAGGTGGGCGACACGGTCGTTGCCGGCGAGCGCGTCGACATCCTGCCGGGCAACGCCCTGCCGCTCCGGCACATTCCGGTGGGCACGATGGTCCACAACATCGAGCTCCGGCCGGGGAAGGGCGGGCAGCTCGCGCGCAGCGCCGGTGCCTCCGCGCAGCTCGTGGCGAAAGAGGGAGACTATGCCACGCTGCGAATGCCGTCGAGCGAGACACGCCTCGTGCACCTCGCGTGCATGGCGACCATCGGTCAGGTGGGAAACCTCGACCACGAGAACGTGTCGCTGGGAAAGGCGGGCCGAAGCCGGTGGCTCGGGCGTCGGCCCCACGTGCGCGGCGTCGCCATGAACCCGGTCGATCACCCGCTGGGTGGCGGCGAGGGGAAGAGCGCGGGGGGCCGGCATCCCGTCTCACCGTGGGGCATGCCGACGAAGGGCTACAAGACACGCGGCCGCAAGCGGTCGGATCGGTTCATCGTGCAGCGGCGACAGAAGTGACGCCTGACGAGGATTCAGTTCATGGG
>JBOGIN010000807.1:0-2271 GCA_050742275.1 Vicinamibacteraceae bacterium | reverse complement strand
GGCTGCACCTGAGCGAAAGGCAGGGCTGTTCATTTAACCCTTGTTGCACGTAGCGCGCGGCCTTCAGGCCGCGCGACGAGAGGCCTCAGGCCCCTCGCTACGCGCTAACGAACTCCAAAAATCGTGTTGAAGCCGGGCGATCTCGTCGAGCTCACGATCCTGAAGCCTGTCGTCGGGGGCCGCATGATGGCGCGGTCTCCGGACGGCGTCGTGCTCGTTGCCGGCGCCATCCCGGGTGAGCGGGTGCTGGCGCGAATCGAGCGCGCCACGCGCGATGTTGCGCATGCCGCCACCGTGAAAGCGCTCGAGCCATCGGCGGCGCGCCGACCGCTCGCCCGGGACCCGGCATGCGGCGGTCTCTCGTACGCGCACATCGATTACCCTGCGCAGGTGCAACTCAAGCGCGAGGTGATTGCCGATGCGCTCGCGCGGATCGGCCGCCTGCACCTCGCCCACGCGCCGCCTGTCACGCCCTCGTCCGAACAGGCCTACCGCCTGCGGGCGCGCTTTCACGTCCGGGGCGGACGGGTCGGGTGGTTTCGCGAGGGCACACACGATCTCTGCAGCGCGCGCGGCAGTGGCCAGATCATGGACCAGGCGCTCGACGCCATCGACCGTCTGGTCTCGCGGCTGCCTGCCTCGGTTCGAGACGCAGTCGATACGATCGAGCTTGCCGAGAACGTGCCGGCCACGTCGCGTGTGTTACACCTCACGCCGAGGGCGGGCGAGCGCTTCGGGCCCGCGCTGCCGTGGGAGGATGCAGCCGCGCCGGATGTCACGGGAATCTCGTGGTCGCGCGACCGCGGCGACAGCATCGAAGCGTTGTGCGGCGTGCCTTGGGTGGCGGACTCCCTCGAGGCCATCATTCCGGGCGCGACGAGGGCAGCAACATTCGAGGTGCGGCGCCACGCCACGTCGTTCTTTCAAGCGAACCGCTATCTGCTGCCGGCGCTCCTCAACGCCGTGACGCGGTGGATAGGTGATGGCCTCCTCGTTGATCTGTACGCGGGTGTTGGCCTCTTTGCCATGGGGGCCTGCACGCGTGGGGCAGCGGAGGTCATCGCGGTCGAGGGCGATGCGGTGAGCGCACGCGACCTGGACCAGAACGCCCGCCCGTTCTCTCCCACGTTGCGCGTCGTACGCGACTCCGTCGAGCGCTTCCTCGCCCGCGCCGATCCGCTCGGACCGCGCGCCACGCTCATCGTCGACCCGCCACGGACCGGCATCTCCCGCGCGGCCGTGCAAGGCATCATCGCCGCGGGTGCCGCGCGTTTGGTGTACGTGTCGTGCGACGTGGCTACCTTCGCGCGCGACGTGCGACGTTTCTTGGACGCCGGCTATGCGCTCGTCCACCTGGAAGGA
Source organism: Vicinamibacteraceae bacterium (assembly GCA_050742275.1). GTDB lineage: Bacteria > Acidobacteriota > Vicinamibacteria > Vicinamibacterales > Vicinamibacteraceae > WHTT01. Next base: position 909 of record JBOGIN010000807.1, on the reverse strand, counting down.
TTTGATTTGTTTCCGAATACCGGGCATGTCGAGGTGGTGGCCGTGATGGATCTTGGCTAGGCGAGCGTTCGTGTTCTCCGTGGTGTCACATGCGGGGCGGCACGGCAGCCCCCATCAGCTCGAGTGCCCGCGTCATTTGACGTCGAAAGTAGCCGGCGGCCGCGGCGCGCCAGATGCGTGTCTCCTGTTGCTCTTCGTTGAGGATGGGGTACTTGTGGTACCACGCGTTGAACATCTGCGCGACCGAGAAGACGTGCTTCGCCAATACCGACAGCTCGAGCGTCCGTAGCGACTGCTCGACCACTTCGTCCAGCCGCGCAGAGGCGAGCACGAGATCCCAGAGCTCGTCCGCCTCCGGTCCGCTGTCCAGCACGTCGGTCGGTGTCGTGTGGAGTGAGCCGGCAATGTCGTCTTCAGTGACACCGTCCCGTTCGCGCAGCTTGTTGAAGATGTTGTTGGCGCGCACGACGGCATACTGCACATAAGGCCCGCTCTCGCCCTCGAAGCTGAGCGCCTCGTCTATGTCGAACGCGATGATCTTCGTACGCGAGAACTTGATCATGAAGTAGCGCAGAGCCGCGACGCCGATGACCTCGGCGGTCCGCTGTACATCGTCGGCCGAGAAGGCCGGGTTGCGTCGCGTGACCTCCTCGGCGGCTTTTTGAACGAGGCGATCGAGGAGGTCGTCCGCCTTGACGCCGAGCCCTTTGCGGCCGGACACCTCGACGAATGGCTTGCCCTCGTCTGTCGCTTGGTAGCCGAGCTCGCGAGCCGTGCGGTGAGACAGCGCGACCATCTCGTAGGCAAAATGAATGGATCGCTCCGCCTCGCGCACGTGCCCTATGGTCTTCAGCGCCTGCTTGAGGAGCTTCTGCAGGTAGGACTGACGCGTGTCGATGACGTTGTAAG
>JBOGIN010000806.1:0-2645 GCA_050742275.1 Vicinamibacteraceae bacterium | reverse complement strand
CTGGATCGTCGAGAGGCGATGGGCGATGGCGATGGTCGTGCGCCCCTCCATCAGGACGCCGAGCGCGTTGCGAATCGTGATCTCGGTCTCGGTGTCGATGCTCGACGTCGCCTCGTCCAGGAGGAGGATTTGCGGGTCGAAGGCAAGGGCGCGAGCGAATGACAGGAGCTGCTTCTGGCCGACCGACAGTGTGGCGCCGCGCTCGGCGACTGGCGCGTCGTAGCCGTGCGGAAGGCGCTCGATGAACCGATCGGCGTGCACCGCTCGTGCCGCGCGCCGCACCGCTTCGTCTGAGATGTCGTCGCGCCCCAAGCGAATGTTGCTGGCAATCGTGCCGGAGAAGAGGTGCACATCCTGGAGCACGAGGGCAAAGCGTGAGCGCAGCTCGTCCCGCGCGATCTTACGGTTGTCGGTCCCGTCCATGAGGATGCGACCGCGGCGCACATCGTAGAAGCGCATCAACAGGTTGATGAGCGTCGATTTCCCCGCGCCGGTCGCGCCTACGATACCGACACGCTCGCCCTGCGCGACCGCGAACGACACATCCCGCAGCACGTAGTCGTCGCCGTCGTACGCGAACCAGACGTGATCCAGCTCGATTTCCGCCCGATCGCGTTGCTGCGACGCCTCCTCCCGGGCAGGGCGCGCCTGGGTTCGCAGGTCTTTCTCCTGCGGCTCGTCGAGCAGCGCGAAGATCCGCTCGGACGAGGCCATTGCCGCCTGGAGCAGATTGAACTTCTCCGACAGATCGCTGATCGGCTGAAAGAACCGGCGGACGTACTGGAGGAAGGCGACGAGCGTCCCGAGCGTGACCGTTCCCTCCATGGTCCAGCCACCGCCCTGCCACACGATGAGCGCCGCGGCCAGCGCGCCGATGACCTCGATGACCGGATAGAACACCGCATAGTAGAAGACGGATCGGATGTGCGCGTCGCGGTGGCCCCGGTTGATCTCGTCGAAGCGGTGGAAGATGCGCGCCTCCTGCCCAAAGAGCTGCACGGTCGTCATGCCGGTCAGGTGCTCCTGGAGGAACGCGTTGATGCGCGCCACCAACACCCGCACGGCGCGGTACGATTCGCGCGCATGGCGGCGGAACCACTCCGTGGCCCAGGCAATCAGCGGCAGCACGCAAAATGCCAGCAGCGCCAGCCGCCAGTCCAAGGCAATCATCACCACCATGATGCCCAGTAAGGTGAAGACGTCGCCGAAGACCGCAATGACGCCGGCCGTGAAGAGATCGTTGAGCACGTCGACGTCGGTCGTGACGCGCGTCATGAGCCTGCCGACCGGATTGCGGTCGTAGAACCTCAGGCCGAGTCGCTGCAGATGCTGGTAGATCTCGAGGCGCAGGTCGTACATGATCCGCTGCCCCATCATCTGCAGCGTCCAGGTCTCGAAATACTCGAGCGCAAACGCCCCGATGAGCACTCCGAGAAACAGGAGCGCGATGCGGTTCACGCCGGTAATGTCATTGGTGGCGATGTACTGGTCGATGGCGAGCTTCGTCAGGTACGGTTGGGCGAGCTGCAGAACCGCCGACGCGATGATGGCAACCAGCGCCAACGTGGCCCGGCGGCGATACGGCCACAGATAGCGCAATAGCCGCTTCATCAGCCGCGCGTCATACGCTTTGCCAAGGGCCTCTTCTTCGTGCATCTCTGAGTAGTGATTACATCTCTGAGGACTACGGCGCGCGCGGTCTTTAGACCGCGCGTCGAACCCCCTCGCCAGCGCTTCAGCCATCGGCCACGCGGCCTGAAGGCCGCGCGCGACGTTCAGAGGTCAGATCGGTTTCCTTATGAGGCGGCCAACTCCTCCTCGAGCAACTGCTTCCGGTAGAGCTCCGCATAGGCGCCGTCGTGGGCGACAAGGTCGCCGTGCGTGCCGCGCTCGATGATGCGGCCACGATCCAGCACGAGGATGAGGTCGGCATCACGCACCGTCGAGACGCGGTGCGAGACGATGAGCGCCGTGCGGTGCCGTCTCACGTCACGCAACCGGCGCAGGATCTCTTCCTCCGTATACGTGTCCACCGCCGACAGCGCATCGTCCAGGATCAAGACGCGCGGATCGATCATGAGCGCGCGCGCCAACGCCGTGCGCTGCTTCTGCCCGCCAGACAAGGTGATCCCGCGTTCGCCGACCATGCTGTCGTAGCCGCGGGGGAACTGCGCCACGTCCGCATCCAGGCGTGCCACGCTGGCGGCCCAGCAAATGCGCTCGTCAGGCGCGTCTCGCCGAAGCTCGGCAGTGCCGGGCGGCGATGGGCCGTTCGCGCCGAACGCGATGTTCGCCGCCAGCGTGTCCGAGAAGAGAAACGGTTCCTGCGGCACGAAGCCGATGGCGCCGCGGAGCACCGAGAGCGACAACCGGCGCACATCGACCTCGTCGACGAACACCGTGCCGGGCGGCGGCTCGTGCAGCCGCGCGACGAGCTGCAGGAGCGTCGATTTGCCGCTTCCGGTCGGCCCGACAACCGCGACGGTCTGCCCGGGCTCCACACGGAACGAGATGTCCGTGAGCACGGGCTGCGTGTCGTAGGCGAACGTGAGCCGGTCGAACGTGATGGCGCCCCGGAGCGCGACGCCGGCCGTGGCTGGCTTCGCGGACTGGTCCGTGATCGAAGGAGGTGTGTCGAGGATCGC
>JBOGIN010000805.1:0-6087 GCA_050742275.1 Vicinamibacteraceae bacterium | reverse complement strand
ACCGAGGGCATCACTGTGGGACTTCCGTTCGGCCTCCCTACCGCGGCGAAGACGGTGCAGGTGCGCGACGGAGAGATCCACGTCACAGACGGCACATACCTGAACGAAGGTGCGGGCGGTTACTCCGTATACGAGGGCGAGAGCATGGACGCCGCGATCGCGTTGGCAGCGCGGATTCCAGCGGCGCGGCTTGGTGGCGCGGTAGAGATACGACCCGCCGAGAAGTACTGGTGACCGCGCGGACCGGGCCCTCGCCGTCCGTGTTGGCCGTGATGCGAACGCAACATCGTGGTCTGCCCCAGATGCACCGTCTCGTGCCACGTCGTGAAGCGCAGGGCATCGAGCAGCGTCCGCTCGCCATGCGGGAGAGCGATCGGTGAGGGGCCCCGCCAGCTCCTCGAGCGACAGTTGCCGCAGCCTCGACACCAGCCGGAGCGAAAAGTCCTTCCACTCGCGCTGCAGCTCGCGCACGGTCGGATAGTCGTGGCCGTCGGTCGCACTGCGGGCGTAGCGCTCGAGATCGAGCGCCGGGCCCCGGCACGACACGGCCGCCGCGATCTGGTCAAGCCGTCCGGCAGCTCACGACGAGCGTCGATTCTCGTAAGTTTTCGGAGTACTCTTTCGTAGTAGCCGTGCGAGCCCCTGAACGCCGTCTCCACCCCTCGAAAGGAACATCGGAATGTCGAAGGTTATCGCAATCATGTCCATGTCGCTCGACGGCTACGTCGCCGACCGCAACGATGGCGTGGCCGAAGTGTTCGACTGGTACTTCACCTCGGGGGATGTCGAAATCCACACCGGAGGGTCGGACCCCATGACGTTCAAGGTCTCCGGGCCGAGCGCCGAGCACCTTCGCGGTCTCACCTCCGGACTTGGTGCCATGCTCACCGGTCGACGCACTTTCGACGTCGCCCAAGGCTGGGGCGGAAATCACGCGTGGGGACCAGCATTCATACTTACCCACCACATCCCCGCCGGATGGCCCCGCCCCAACTCGACTGTCCACTTCGTGACCGACGGCATCGAAAGCGCTGTGAACCAAGCCAAAGCCGCCGCCGCCGGGAAGTCCGTCGGGGTCCACGGGGCTGACACCATCCAGCAGTGCCTGAATGCTGGGCTCCTCGACGAACTCCACGTCGACATCGCGGCGGTTCTTCTTGGCTCCGGAGTTCGACTCTTTGACCACCTCGCCGGCACGCCAGCCGTCCTTGGCAACCCGACGGTGGTCCCGGGCGTCGGCGTGACACACCTGCGCTACCCAGTACGCAAGGCGTAGTCCTACTGACGAGGCCTGTCGAATGGCACAGCCTCGGATACACTCAGCCTGCGCGACTCGGCCGTCGAGAGAGCCATGCCTTCGCCCGAGCCCGAGCGCGCGGCCTATGGACGACAACATCCCACCAGTATCTGCCAGTAGAGCGCAGGCCGCCGCCGCTCTTTCGACGAGACACACGCAGCATTGTCGCCAGCACTTACCGCCTGGAGGGGTTCGGCATGCATCGAACGACATCGTCAGCATCGGGTACAGCTCTCAGAGCAGGTTTGGCCGCGCTCGTGTTGTGCGCGGTCGGCAGCGCGGCGGGTGTCCAGGACGTGAGCAATGACGACGCCGACGTCTGGACGTTCGACCGGACCGACCGCATCGGCGGCCATCCGACCACGGTCCTGGGAGCCCCCCGCGTCGTCGATACGCCGATCGGCAAGGCGGTGGAGTTCGACGGCGTCGATGACGCGCTGTTTGTCGATGTACACCCCCTGGCTGGCGCGGAGACGTTCACATGGGAGGCGATCTTCCGGCCCGACGGCGGCAACCGCGAACAGCGCTGGTTCCACCTGCAAGAGGCCGGCTCGGAGAACCGGATGCTGTTCGAGATTCGTGTCGTCGGCGACCGCTGGTTCCTCGACAGCTACAACTTCAGCACGACCGGCGAGGCGACGTTGATGAACCGGAACAGCCTCCATCCCCTCGGCGCCTGGTATCACGTCGCGGCGGTCTACGACGGCAAGGTGTTCAGCAACTTCGTCAACGGCGTGCGCGACGGCGCGCGCGAGATCCAGCTCGCGCCGCAGGGACCAGGGCGGTCGTCAATGGGCGTCCGCATCAATCTGGTCGACTACTTCAAGGGGGCGATTCATTCCTCCCGCTTTACAGGCCGCGCGCTGTCGCCCGCCGAGTTCATGAAGGTGCCTGCCGCCGCCCCGCCGCCGCGGTAATACCCCACGCGCCCCGAGCGTCCGTCGCCGGTCGCTAGTCCGCGGCGATTAACGCGTGCTCGACGCGGATGCCGCAGCCGCGCGTTCGAGGATCAGGGTCACGGTTGGCGTCAGGCCGTGATGCGAACGCAACATCGTGATCTGCCCCAGATGCACCGTCTCGTGCCACGTCGTGAAGCGCAGGGCATCGAGCAGCGTCCGCTCGCCATGCGGGAGAGTGATCGGTGAGGGGCCCGCCAGCTCCTCGAGCGACAGTTGCCGCAGCCTCGACACCAGCCGGGCCGAAAAGTCCTTCCACTCGCGCAGCAGCTCGCGCACGGTCGGATAGTCGTGGCCGTCGGTCGCACCGCGGGCGTAGCGCTCGAGATCGAGCGCCGGTCCCCGGCACGACACGGCCGCCGCGATCTGGTTGCGGTGATGCAGCAGATGGCCGATGTTCCACGCGATGGATGGACCGCCCTCGCGCAGCCGTCGGCGCGCAAGTTCATCGGTCATATCCGTGAGCATGACGTCCAGGGTCTCGTCGTTGAACGTCAACGTGTCGGTCAAGGTCAATACGATGTCAGTCGCACTCATGTCGCAGCCTCCAATTGCCGGTTCATGCGTATTACGCATCCGGGGGAATCGGAGATACGCGCTCGACGGCGGCCATCACCCACGGACAGTGCGTGTAGTCGGCGATGCCGGTGATGCGGCCCTCAGCAAACGAGAGACGGACGAACGTGCGCGGCGGCGCGAGCGGTTCGCCTTCCCGGTACAGCGCGATCACCGGCTCGCCGTCCACGTCGCTCAGCACGGCACGCAGGGGCGGAGTCAGGCGGGCATAGCGGTCCACGTATAGCGAACCGAAACGGCCGTGGAACCGGTCAGCCACACGCAGCGTCGCGTCGGCAGCGATCAAGTCGCGCAAGCCCTGCCAGTCCTGCCGATTGAACCGCTCCACGTACAGCCGGAGGAGACGCCGCTCATCATCCGGGATCTCGGCGGCCGCGGGTGTCGCGGCGGGCCGCGGCGCCGCCACCAGCTTCTCGCGCCCGCGATGCAGCGCCGCCTTGACACCGCTGGGCGTAGACTCGACCAGATCGGCGATCTCTTCGATCGTGTACTCGAAGACGTCCTTCAGCAGCACGCACGCGCGCTCTTTCGGGGGGAGTTGTCTCACCAAACGCTCGACGGCGCGACCCAGGGCCGGTCCGGGCGGATCGACCGCCGCCGTGACCGGAGGCGCCGCGGCGGCGTCCTCGGCGTGACGCCGTGTGTCACGCCGGCGGAGGAAGTCGATGCAGCGGTTGTGCGCGATGCGGAACAGCCAGGGGCCGAGCGGCCGGCTGTCATCGAACGTCTCCAGGCGGCGATACGCGTCGAACAGGGCGTCCTGTACGACATCCTCCCCGTCGAGCACGGACCCGGTCATGCGCGCGCAAAAGCGGTGGAGCTTCGGACGGAGCTGCACAACGGTCTCGAGAAATGCCAGATAGCGCGCCTCGAACGACCCGGGCGCGGAGGGGACTTCTGCCATAGCGATCAATACGCACGCCGGCCCGCGCCGGATACGTCTTTCAACGGGGCTCGGTGATCCTCGAGGTCTTGAATGCCCCGAGTTCATCTTTGAACGCTCCGAGTACCGAGCGCGCGTTTCAACCGTAACCAGGTTCCCCCGTCGCTGAAATCATCCTGTAGCGTGCGTCTTCGACATTGGACGTGGAGGGCACTGCGCGGCGCGGAGGCCGCCGCTGCCCTGCCAGGGACGCTCCTGCTGCCCGCCCCCGCGGAAGCTGGTCCTTGGCACAGCCGAGGGAAAGAAGGCGTACATACGCAAGGCCAGCACAGCCGTAAGAACGGGCGGACCTACCACAGGCACCGAGGGCACGACCTTTCGAAGAAAGGACCTAGGCAATGACGACAGCAACCGTTTCTCCCGCCCGGATTATGGATGTCGGCATGGCGTTCTGGCCGTCCAAGGTTCTCCTGTCGGCGATTGAGCTTCGCCTCTTCAGCGAGCTCGGGTCTCGCGCGATGACGGGAGGCGAGCTGCAGGCCGCGCTCGGCTTGCACTCGAGAGCCAATCCTGACTTTTTCGACACCCTGGTGTCGCTTCGGTTCTTAGACCGTGAGGGCGAGGGCGCCGAGGCGCGGTACCGCAATACACCGGAGACCGCCCTGTTTCTCGACCGCGGCAGTCCACGGTTCATGGGCGGCTTTCTGGAGATGGCCAACGCGCGCCTCTACCCGTTCTGGGGCGACCTCACCGAGGCCCTCCAGACTGGCCGCCCGCAGAACGAGATAAAGCACAACGGCACATCGATGTTCGCTGAGCTTTACAGCAAGCCCGAGCGGCTCGAGCAGTTCATGGACGCCATGAGCGGCCTCTCAGCGGCGAATTTCGAGGCGTTCGCGGAGAAGTTCGATTTCTCGCGATACCAGACGCTCTGTGACGTAGGCGGCGCGACAGGTCAGTTGTCGATGGCCGTGGCCACGAGACACTCTCATATGCGGTGCACGTCGCTGGATCTGCCGGCGGCCACCGCGATCGCCGAGCGCAAGATTGCCGCAGCGGGGATGGCGGATTGTGTGTCGGCACGGTCGCTCGATTTCTTTGCCGAGCCCTTGCGGAAGGCCGACGTGATCACGATGGGCATGATCCTTCACGATTGGAACCTGGAGAAGAAGATGCACCTTGTCCGCGCCGCCTACGAGGCCCTGCCTCCGGGAGGTGCCTTCGTCGTCGTTGAGAACCTGATCGATGACGCTCGCCGCGAAAACGCGTTTGGCCTGATGATGTCGCTGAACATGCTGATCGAGTTCGGTGACGCGTTCGACTTTACGGTGGCGGACTTCTTCGGGTGGTGCCGCCAGGTTGGTTTCCGTACGATGGAGGTGATTCCGTTGGCGGGGCCCGCGAGTGCCGGTGTCGCTTACAAGTAAGGATGCACGCCCAGGATCGGCCGCGTCCACCAGATCCGATCATTCATTCCGACCGCGAAGAAGTCCACTGTTGCCGTGTTCCGTATGAGCATCGTCCTTCCGCGACCGGCATCGCGACGCCCTTCAATGGAAACGGTCCGATGGACCCCTATTGGGGCGATCTCGGAGCACGTCGAGCGCGTAGTGCAGGTCGAGCCGTTCACCGAACCAGTCGGGAGTGGCGGTGTGTGGGCCAATGCGCATGCCGACGGCCGTCAACCGCGCGGTGCTGGGCGCGAGCGGGTCCGCAGCATCGCCCTCGGTGCGCCATCTCGGCGCGGGTGGTGCGGCCGGCAGCGGCCGTCCATCGGGTCGATACACGTGGACCGAGCCATCCGGCCCTCGCGTGAGCGTGAAGCCTTCTTCATGGACCGCTCGATGATGCCGACGGCAGAGCAGGGCGAGGTTGGTCAGCCGCGTCTCGCCGCCAGTGGCCCAGTGATGCAGATGGTGGGCGTCACAGTGGCGCGCGAGACACCCGGGAAACTGGCAATGGCGATCGCGGGCGGCGAGGGCCCGGCGGATCGCTGAGGGGATCGTGCGCCGCTTCCGGCCGACATCGAGCACTGAGCCGTCCGGCGCATGCCGCATCACCACCGTCGCCGCATCGCAGGCGATGCGGCGCGACGTCTCCGCGGAGACGCGCGTGCCGTCCACATCCTCGAGCACGGCGTGGCCCGCGTCGGGCGCAACGACCTCCCCGTCGGAGGCGTCGACGTCCGCGTTCAGCGTGGCCTCGTCGACATGGAGCACTACCTGATACCGATCGCCCGCCGTCCCGCGATCCAAGTCACTCGCCAGCGCACTCTCGGCGAGGATCCCGAGGGCATCGGCACGGCGTTGGCCGGGGGTGACGTCCGCGGTGGCATCGTCGCGCGAGTCGCTCGCGCTCTCGCGGAACAGCCGGTC
>JBOGIN010000804.1:0-3081 GCA_050742275.1 Vicinamibacteraceae bacterium | reverse complement strand
ACAACAATCTCATCGCGCACATCCACGTCAATTGGCTGGCGCCGGTGAAGGTGCGCCGGACGCTCGTCGGCGGCAGCCGCAAGATGGTGGTCTACGACGACCTCGAGCCGAGCGAGAAGATCAAGGTGTACGACAAGGGCATTACGCTCAACGGCAACCCGCAGAAGAACGGCGAGAAGATCTATCAGATGCGGGTGGGGTACCGGACGGGCGACATGTGGGCGCCGAGGCTCGACATGTCGGAGGCGCTCGGCGTGGAGCTGCGCGAGTTCGTCGGCTGCATCGAGCAGGGCAGGACGCCGATTGCAGACGGGCGTGCCGGGCTGCGCGTGGTCCAGATTCTCGAGGCGGCCACCGAGTCGCTCGCCCACCATGGCCGCCTCACGTCACTCGAGTCCGCACGATGCGTGGCGTGAGATCTCCTGGTAGTGACCGTACGTAGCGCGCGGCCCTCAGGCCGCGCGTGCAGGAGCATGACGAGTGAGTGAATTTCGTTCCAGCCGGATTGTTCGAGCGGTGCACGGTCTCCGGGAGACGCGTCCGGATCCGCCGTTCGAGGTTGGTCTGTCCGAGTCGTTGAAATCGTCCTACGGCGTGGCCGGTCTCGTGGAGCTGTACGGCCGCTTCGCGATGGGCGACGGGCCGCTCGACAGCCTCATGCGCCGCTGCATCTGGCGGGCGGCAGCCCGGCGTTGCGGGCACGGGCTGCAGGTGGGGAGCGGTGTTGGCTTCAAGCATGTCGAGACGTTCGAGATCGGCGAGGGCGTGTTCATCGGCACGCAGGCGTACATTCAGGGCCGCTTCGACGGGACGACGGTGATCGGGAGCCATGTCTGGATCGGACCTCAAGCGTACTTCGACGCGCGGGATCTGGTGATTGAAGACTACGTGGGCTGGGGGCCAGGCGCGAAGGTCCTCGGGTCTGCGCACACCGGCCTTCCCGCTGACGTTCCGATCGTCCAGACCGATCTCGAGGTCAAGCCGGTGCGGATCGGCGCCTGGGCCGACATCGGGACGAACGCGACGATTCTTCCGGGGGTCACCATCGGTCGCGGCGCCATTGTCGGCGCCGGCGCGGTGGTCTCGCGCGATGTGGAGCCGTTTGCGGTTGTCGCCGGCGTGCCGGCGCGGTTCATGCGGTGGAGAGCAGGAGCGCCCGACGCGATGTCCGCGACAGTCGGGCAAGAGACGGAACAGGGGTAGTTGTGCATCAAACCGTTCAGCGCATTCCGGTAGCGAAGCCGGTTCTCGATACGTTGGAAGTGGAAGCGCTCCGCCGCGTGATCCTCTCCGGGTGGGTCACACAGGGGCCGGAGGTCGCCGCTTTCGAGCGCGAGTTCGCGGAGTACGTGGGGGCGCCTCACGCGTGTGCTGTGTCAAACTGCACGACCGCCTTGCATCTCGCGCTCCTTGCGGTCGGCGTGGGTGAGGGTGACGAGGTGGTCACGGTCAGCCACTCGTTCATCGCCGCGGCAAACGCGATCCGGCATTGCGGGGCGATGCCGGTCTTCGTCGACATCGAGGCGCGTGGCTACAACGTGGATCCCACGCTCGTCGAGGCGGCGCTCAGCCCCCGCACGAAGGCGATTCTCTGCGTGCATCAGCTCGGCATGCCGTGCGATCTCTCACGCATCGTCGAAATCGGCCGTCGCTGGGGCATCCCGGTCGTTGAAGACGCGGCGTGCGCCGTTGGCAGCGAGATCGTCTGGGACGACCGGTGGGAGAAGATCGGCAAGCCCCACGGTGACGTGGCCTGCTTCTCGTTTCATCCGCGGAAAGTGATCACCACCGGCGATGGCGGGATGATCACGACCGCGGATCCCACGATCGATCGAAAGGTCCGACTCTGGCGGCAGCACTCGATGAGCGTGCCGGACACGGTGCGGCACGGCGCCAACGAGGTCATCTTCGAGAGCTACCCGGAGGCTGGCTTCAACTTCCGGATGACGGACATGCAGGCGGCGGTGGGGCGCGTGCAGCTCACGCGGCTGCCGTCGATCGTCGCGGATCGGCGCCGCATCGCGGAGCAGTACGCGCTGCGGCTGCGGTCGATGGAGGGCATCGGCGTGCCATCCGAGCCGACGTGGGCGCGGACGAACTGGCAGAGCTACTGCATCGAGCTGCCGGACTGGTGCGATCAGCGCGCGGTGATGCAGCGCATGCTCGACTACGGCATCTCGACACGGCGCGGCGTGATGAACGCACACCTGGAGCAGCCGTACCTGTCCCCGGAGACCCGCGGGGCTCTGCCGCGCAGCGAGCGCGCACAGCAGCGCGCCATCATCCTGCCCATGGTGCCTTGGATGACGGCGCGGCAGTTACAGGACACCTGCAACACGCTGGCGGCCGCGGTCGAACGGGAGGCGCAGCACGCCGTACCCACTTCCGACAGGGTGGTCCTTTAGGGGCCGCCCTGGGTCCGCGGGTTGAAGCCACTATAGATCGGCGGGGCTGAAGCCCCGCCCCATCCGTCCATACAATCGCAGATGGTCTCATCATCATCCTCGAGTCCTGCCTCGGCTGCGAACATCGCGCTTCCGCAGCGTGCGGTGGAGACGAGCTCTACCGAGCGGCACTCGTACACGGAAATACTCCGCTCGACGGCGCTCATCGGCGGCTCCACCGTCGTGAACATTGCCTTTCGCATCCTGCGCGCCAAGGCGATGGCCGTGCTGCTCGGTCCGGCTGGCGTCGGCATGATGGGCCTTTACAACGCCGCCCTCGACTTGACCCAGAGTGTCGGTCTTGGGCTGCAGAACAGCGGCGTCAGGCAGATAGCAGAGGCCGTCGGCAGCGGGAATGAAGAGCGGATAGCCAGGACGGTCATGGTCCTCAGGCGCGCGTCGCTCCTGTTGGGCGTCGTGTGCGCGGGTCTGCTCGCGGGCTTCGCCAAGCCGGTGTCACAGGCGACGTTCGGGACCGATCAGCACGCTGTGGGCGTCGCGCTCTTGTCGATAGCCGTAGTCTTTCGTCTGGTCTGGACGGGGCAGAATGCGCTGATACAAGGTATGCGCCGCGTCAAGGATCTCGCGGCGATGAGGGTCATCGGCGACGTGCTCGGCACGGCGAGCAGCATTCTGC
>JBOGIN010000803.1:0-3493 GCA_050742275.1 Vicinamibacteraceae bacterium | reverse complement strand
CAGCTCCTCGAGCGCTTCCGGGTTCATCACCGAGGCCCCTTGCTGGAGCTTCTTCTGTGCTTCCTCGAGCGCTTTCTGCTTCGGTGCGAGCTCGGCGCGCTTCTCGGCCTGCAGGTCCTGGATCTGCTCCGTAGCGGCCTTGCCCTGTGACGACTCCTGCGCGATGCGGTCCAGGTCGATGTAGCCCACCCTGGCGCCTTCCGGGAAGGGCCGCGGTGGCTGCGCCGTTGATCGCGAACCAGCCTGACTGGCGGGCGGGGCCTTTGATTCTTGCGCCTGCAATCGTTCTTGCAACCCGAACAGGACGCCGGCGGTGATGACCAGGAGGCTCAGCGCTGAAACAGCGAGATTTCGCATCATCTGATGTTCTCTCATAGCTCCGATGGTGACATGTTCCGGCGCCCCTTGGACAGCCATCGCGGGGCGCCCGGGTGCCTTTTCTCATTAGACGAGCTCGACCATAATCCGGCTCTGGGGATAGTCGCCCTGGCCGAGAGTAGGCCCGACCGGTAGGTCGGACGCGCACGACACGACATGCAGATCGCCGTCCTATTCGGCTACACGGCGTGGTTGTTCGGGATCCTTATGGGATTCGGTGTCGGTCCTGCGACAGCCCTGCTCGCCCGATGCGCGCTGCCGAGGATCTTGTGGGTTCCCGTCACCCTGCTCTGGACGGCTGGCGTTGCCTATGGCATTTGGTGGGTGTATTTCGCGAACCCCACGCTGGGCCGTCCGGTGACCCTAGCGTGTTGGCTTGGAAGTGCCGCGCTTTTCGGCTGGCTGGTGACGGCGGCCCGCGATGCCCGCGCGAACCGAACGGCGCTTTTGGACGTGAAGTCGTGGCTCCCGGCTGCGATCATGCTCGTCCTCACGCTTGCCTACCTGTGCGTGCTGTCCGCCCGCGAGGTCTGGATCAACGATCGCTTCACCTGGCCGTTGCCGCCCGACAACGCCATGCCCTCGATGCTTGCGGAGCGGCTCGAGGTCCCGCCGCTCTCGCGACCGCGCAGCTTCCTGCGCGCCGATTGGCTCACCAGCGACCGCCCACCGCTCCAGGCGGGCGTGGTCTTGGCGGCGAGGCCGTTCGACATCAGTTGGATCGACTCCACCTATCAGATCGTCGGCACGCTTTGCCAGATGGGTTGGGCACCCGTGCTCATTGCGCTCACCTCTTTTATGGGGCTGTCGCGCCGGCAAATGACGTTTGCGCTCGTTGGATCCGCATGCTCCGGATTCTTCCTCTTGCACTCACTTTACGCCTGGCCGAAGCTGCTCGCGGCCTGGCTGTTTCTCCTGGGCGTCGCGCTCATGTACTGGGCGCCATCCGACGCTCGTCGAATTGTGGCGACGAAGCGGCTCTTGATTGGCGCTGCCCTGGGGCTCTCGCTGCTCGCTCACGGCGGGACCGCGTTTTCCTTGATTGCGCTTCCACTGCTGGCCGTATCGCTCAGGGTGTGGCGCGGTCGCCGACTGGTCGCGGCCACATTGGGCGTGATGCTGACGATGTTTCTGCCGCTCGCCCCGTGGGTGCTCTATCAGAAGCTCATCGATCCTCCAGGCAACCGGCTCGTGAAGATTCATCTTGCTGGGGACTGGTCGATCGATGATCGAAGCGTCATGGCTTCCATTGTCGACGCGTACGCAGAGCTGTCGCCGCGGGAGTACTGGTCAGGTCGTGCGAAGAACCTCGTGGCGCAATTCGTGGGCACGCATGCGCCTTCGCAGTCGATCGCAGACCGCCTTCGGGTACAACAGTTCTATCATCACGCGGCGGCGTTGGATTTGCTCGGGCTCGGCTTGGGAGCGCTGTGGCTCTGGCCGCTTGGCCAGAGCGGATCGCGCGGAGCCGGATGTCCGGGCCGCGCGCTGGAGCTGACGGCGCTTTCCCGCGCACGCCAGCTCGCGGGCTACGCCGTGGTGACGGTGATCGTGTGGGCGGCGCTCACGTTTACGCCTGGCAGCGCTGTCATCCACCACGGGAGCTATGCAGCCACCGCGCTGCTCTTCCTCTGCGGAAGCGTGGGGTTGACTCGCTGGTCATCCACCATGGCACTCGCGGCGCTTGGCGGCCATTGCGTGATCTTCACCTGGCTCTGGCTGGCGACCCGGGACCTTGCTGGGCCTCCTGCGCCGTGGCGCCCGGAATATGTCATCGCGCTGGCTGGGCTGATCGTTCTGCTGACCGTCCTCATACGGCTCATACCTGACACGGCAATCCTGCGACAACATGACGCAGGCCGCCATCTCAACTCTGCATGACAATCTAAGAAGTCGTCGAACGAGGGCTGCGATGGCTCTCGTCCATGCCCCATGTTCAATAGGACGGCGTTCCCGCCTGAGAGGCTTTGGGGAGCCGTGCCACGGGAGCCGTCTTGCCGCGGTGGATCTCGAGCAAGCGACGGTGCGTTGCCTGCGCGGCAGCGGTCATTTCGGCGTACGGCTGGTCGGTCACGTCCACGAACCCGATGTTGTAGTTCTCACCGTCCGAACGTCCCGTCGCTGGCTGGTCGAGCCACTGAAACCAATGTGTGCCTACGACCGCGGGGTGCGCGGCGGCCTGCTCGACATAATAGCGATAACCCGCGGCCCGTTCTTCCTGGTTCATCGCTTGGACCAGGCCTGGCGCGAGACCTCTGCCGGGCACGCCGATGTGGAACTCGCCGATGAGGACGGGCCGCTTCACCAGTGCGTACAGCCGCTCGAGCAGCGCACGGTCCGGGGCGTATCTATAGACGTTGTGACTGTACACGTCGGAGTCTTGCGCGAGTGCGATCACCTCGTCGTGCGGAGAGCCGCCAAAGCGAATGCCGAGGTTGAGATGGTTGGGGGCATGCTTGCGGACGGCGGCGTTGATGGTATCGAGGTAGCGCTCGAACGCAGCGAGCACGAAGGCCTTCCGCCGCTCCGGTGTGTCCCCCTCGGCGAGATGCGCCTTCAGCCGCTTCTGAAGCTCACTGGGCGGTGCGGCAAGAATGGCATCCACCAATTGACTCTCGCGGTTCGGCCACGCTGGCTCGTTGCCGATGAAGTAACCGAGCATGTAGGGATCGTCTCGGCGGGATGCGAGCTGTTCAGCGGCAGTCTCGTCCACGCGGCGTGCAAAGTCCTCCGCATACACGTCCGGCATGCCCATGATCGAGTCGTCGGTCTGCCAGCCGCGCAGCATCTGCGCGTACGGAATGCGCGGCTCGGTCTCGGGATCCGAGCCGCGTGATCCCCAGTAATGAATCGTGTTGAAGGCCCACGTGGACAAACGCCGCGTCGTGGCGCCTGCCCACTCGCGGCGCCAGTCATTCCCGTAGCGCCGCAGCAGGTTCCACGTGTAGAAGGACGCGCTGCGCGCCGATCGACGACCACCGCTCGCCAGGCTGGCGGGCGGCAGCGCCGCGAACATCTCCTCGCGCCGCTCCACGCGCGTGCCGGAGTACGGGCTGACGCCGTTCACACCGGCGGAGTAGAACAGGTGCCCGTCGGGACACACGAGCCACCACCG
>JBOGIN010000802.1:0-2247 GCA_050742275.1 Vicinamibacteraceae bacterium | reverse complement strand
GCGCGCCGCCGGCAAGCTCTCCGCCCGCGAGCGCGTCGAGCTTCTGCTCGACCCGGGCACGTTCGAAGAGGTCGACAAGTTCGTGGTGCATCGCTGCCGCGACTTTGGGCTTGATCGGCAGCTCGTGCCCGGCGACGGCGTCGTCGCTGGGAGCGGCCGCATCGACGGCCGTCTTGCCTACGGGTTCGCACAGGATTTCACCGTCCTTGGAGGGTCGCTCTCGGAGACCAATGCCGCCAAGATCGTGAAGGTCATGGATCTGGCGGTCAAGATGGGGGCGCCCATCGTCGGCCTCAACGACTCCGGCGGCGCGCGCATTCAGGAGGGTGTCGCCTCGCTCGGCGGATACGCGGACATCTTCCTGCGAAACGTGTCGGCCTCCGGCGTCGTGCCGCAGATCTCCGCCATCATGGGGCCGTGCGCGGGCGGGGCCGTCTACTCGCCTGCGCTCACCGACTTCAACATCATGGTCGACGGCACGAGCT
Source organism: Vicinamibacteraceae bacterium (assembly GCA_050742275.1). Taxonomy (GTDB): domain Bacteria; phylum Acidobacteriota; class Vicinamibacteria; order Vicinamibacterales; family Vicinamibacteraceae; genus WHTT01. Next base: position 1,762 of record JBOGIN010000802.1, on the reverse strand, counting down.
ACATGTTCGTGACCGGTCCGGACGTCATCAAGGCGGTGACCCACGAGGGAGTCACCAAAGAGGAGCTCGGCGGCGCGATGACGCACAACACCAAGAGCGGTGTCGCGCATTTCGCGGTGCCGGACGATCGCACCTGCCTGGCGCTGATCCGGGATCTGCTCTCGTACCTGCCGAGCAACAATCTCGACGACCCGCCGGCGGTCGATGCGGGTGATCCCCCCGACAGGGAAGATGCGTCACTCGATGCGCTGGTCCCCGCCTCGCCGAACCAGCCCTACGACATGCACCAGCTCGTGCAGACGGTCGTCGATCGCGAGACGTTCCTCGAGGTGCATCAGCACTATGCCCGCAATCTCATCGTCGGCTTCGCCCGGTTGGGCGGCCGCACCGTTGGCCTGGTAGCGAATCAACCGGCGCATCTGGCCGGCTGCCTCGACATCGATGCGTCGGTCAAGGGCGCGCGCTTCGTGCGCTTCTGTGACGCATTCAACATTCCGCTCGTGACGTTCGAGGATGTGCCGGGGTTCTTGCCGGGAACCGTTCAAGAGTACGGCGGCATCATCCGCCACGGCGCCAAGCTGCTCTACGCGTTCGCCGAGGCGACGGTCCCCAAGGTCACCGTGATCACCCGCAAGGCCTATGGCGGCGCGTATTGCGTGATGGCGAGCAAGCACATTCGCACGGACGTCAACCTCGCGTGGCCGACGGCGGAGATTGCCGTCATGGGACCGGAGGCGGCCGTGGGCGTGCTCTACAAGCGGGAGATCGAAGGGGCGGAGAATCGCGAAGCGATTCGGGCGGCGCGGGTCGCGGAGTTCCGCGAGAAGTTCGCGAACCCGTACGTCGCGGCGAGCCGCGGCTTCGTCGACGCGGTCATCGCGCCCCGCGCCACGCGCCGCAGGCTCATCGCCGCGCTCGCCAGCCTCGAGACCAAGCGCGACAGCTCACCAAAGAAGAAGCACGGCAACATCCCGCTCTAGATCAGTCAAAGAACCGCCGGTCATACTGGAACGGCGCTGGTGGGGCGGACGCGGACCTTTGCCGCTTCCGGATGGGCTGGGTCAATGAGCCAGTTCGACTCGCTTGGTGCCAACGCCGAGGGCACGAGAAGAATGGCCGTGCGGCCGTCTCGGACAAATCGATCACCAATGGTTGCAAGCTGTGGTGGCGCTGGAACCTGCCGCCACGTTGCCGGTAGCGATCGCTCCGATATCGATGAGCGGGATACGCTGTCGGGAACATCCGCGGTGACCAGGACCAGATCCGGTGGCAGGTCGTCCGGATCGATGTGGACGAAATACTCGATCATCGCCAGAGACAGATGCTCCGACGAGTAGACGAGACGTGTCCCGGGACTCGACCACCGTCCCCCAAAGCGATAGGCGCCCTCGCCCTCGAAGGGGTGCCTCGCATAGCGTCTCCGGAGGATCCGGTAGAGGCGTGTCAACTCACGCCGCCGTGCGCGATACGGCCCAGGACGTTTTCAACTGTGCGTGCGCCCGGCTCGGTGTCGATCATCGCGAGAGGAGCGAGACCGCCCCACGGCTGACTCACCACCAAGTTGCTCAACGACAGCCTGCAGCTCGCTCGCCATTCTGTCGCTGATTATCGCGCCAAATGGCACGATCCCACGCCCTCAACCCGCCGCAAATCTCGAAATGGCATAGGCTGCAAAAACGAGCGACGCGGCAACCAGCATCACGAGCTCGGCACGATACAGCCAATTCTTGGGTTGTGACACTCCACACCTCACTGAGCTATC
>JBOGIN010000801.1:0-2562 GCA_050742275.1 Vicinamibacteraceae bacterium | reverse complement strand
CGGCTCGAAGCGGACGTGGCTGAACTTGTCGACCAGGTCCTGGAGCGGCACGCCGTACTGGAGGGCGTAGGAGATCGCCTGCGCGAAGGCGTCGGCAAAACCGGAGATCGTCGACCCCTCCTTCGCCATGACGAGGAAGATCTCACCGGGTGCGCCGTCCTCGTACAGGCCTGCCGTAATGTAGCCTTCATGGCCGGCGATATCGAACTTGTGCGTGATGGAGGCACGCTCGTCGGGCAGCTTGCGGCGGACCGGCTGCGCGGCGGACGCGGGCTCCTCGCTGGAGGTGTTCAGCGGTTGCGTTCGCTTGCTGCCGTCGCGATAGATCGACACGGCCTTGCATCCCAGCCGCCACGCCTCGATGTATGCACGCTCGATCTCGTCGACCGTGGCATCCTTCGGCACATTGATGGTCTTGGAGATCGCGCCAGAGATGAACGGCTGCGTCGCGCCGACCATCCGGATGTGCCCCAGATAGTGAATCGAGCGCTCGCCGTTGCGCGGCTTGAAGGCACAGTCGAACACCGCGAGATGGTCCTCCGTGAGATGTGGCGATCCCTCGATGGTCTCGCGCTCGTCGATGTGACGGACGATGTCCTTGATCTGCGAGGTGCTGTAACCGAGCCGCGCCAGCGCCATGGGGACGGTGGTGTTGACGATCTTCATCACGCCGCCGCCGACGAGCTTCTTGTACTTGACGAGCGCGATGTCCGGCTCCACGCCAGTCGTGTCGCAATCCATCATGAAGCCGATGGTCCCCGTCGGCGCGAGCACGGTGGCCTGTGCGTTGCGAAACCCGAACGCCTCTCCCACCTCGATCGCCTCGTCCCACGACTGTTTGGCCGCGTCGAAGAGATCGGGCGGGATATGGCGGTGCTCCACGTCGCCGAGCGCCGCGCCGTGCTTCCGCATGACCCTGAGAAACGGCTCGCGGTTCTTCTCGTACCCGCCGAACGGCCCACCATGGTCGCGCGCGACGCGCGCCGACTGCGCGTAGGCTTCACCGGTCATCAGCGCCGTGATTGCCGCCGCGTAGCTGCGTCCCACGTCGCTGTCGTACGGCAGGCCGCGCGCCATCAGCAACGCGCCGAGGTTGGCGTACCCCAAGCCGAGCGGCCGATAGCGCTGACTGTTCTTCTCAATCGCGCTCGTCGGATAGCTCGCATTGTCGACCAGGATCTCCTGCGCGGTGATCACGGTTCGCACCGCATGCCGGAAGCCATCGACGTCGAGCTCTCCGTCGCCGCCCACGAACTTCATCAGATTGAGGGACGCGAGGTTGCACGCCGAGTCGTCGAGGAACATGTACTCCGAGCAGGGATTGCTCGCGTTGATGCGCGCTTCCGCCGGACAGGTATGCCACTCGTTGACCGTCGTATCGAACTGCATGCCAGGATCACCGCACACCCATGTCGCATCGGCGATCATGTGCATGAGATCCCGCGCCCGATACGTGTCCATCACCTCACCGCTCGTCACCGCACGCGTCCGCCACGAGCGATCGTCCAGCACCGCCCGCATGAAGTCGTCGGTCACGCGCACGCTGTTGTTCGAGTTCTGGAAGAAGACCGATGCGTAGGCCGGGCCGGTGAACGACCCGTCGTATCCCCCGTCGATGAGCGTCCACGCCTTCTTCTCTTCCTCCACCTTGCAGGTAATGAAGTCCACCACGTCCGGATGATCGGCGTTCAGGATGACCATCTTCGCGGCGCGCCGCGTCTTGCCGCCGGACTTGATCACGCCGGCAAACGCGTCGAATCCCTTCATGAACGACACGGGACCCGATGCCGTGCCGCCGCCGGCGAGCGGCTCACGCGACGAGCGCAGCGGCGAGAGGTTGCTGCCGGTGCCGGACCCGTACTTGAACAACATCCCCTCGGTCCGCGCGAGCGTGAGGATGGAGTCCATCGTGTCCTCGACCGAGTTGATGAAGCAGGCGGAGCACTGCGGCTGTTTCTCGATGCCGACGTTGAACCATACGGGGCTGTTGAAGGCGGCCTTCTGATAGACGAGCAGGTGCTTCAGCTCGTCGCTGAACGCCTGCAGGTCCTCATCGGTGGCGAAATAGCGCTGCTTCCGCGCCCAGCCCGTAATCGTGTCGACGACCCGGCCGATAAGCTGCTTGACGCTGCGCTCGCGCCGCGGCGTCCCCAGCAGGCCACGAAAGTACTTCGACGCAACGATGTTCGTGGCTTGCTGCGACCAGAACTTCGGGATCTCGACGTCGCGCTGCTCGAAGACGACATGCCCCTTCTCGTTGCCGATGACCGCCGAGCGCAGCTCCCATTCGACTTCGTCGAACGGGTCCACGCCCGGACGGGTGAAATAGCGGGGGAACTCCAGCCCTGGCGCGGTCTTCCTGCGGTCCGCCTGTTCCTCCTCGCGCGCCTGCCTGGCGGTCGCCGTGGCATCCTGAGCAGCGCCCGTCTGCATCGTCTCCCTCCCGTCCCCGAAAACGGCACGACCCCTTGCCCCGTGGGGGTGCCCAGACCTTCGATAGTGGTGATTGGCGCGATCGAATCAGGTCGGCGGGACGTGCTGTCTCGTCAGAACCAACAGGAT
>JBOGIN010000800.1:0-6497 GCA_050742275.1 Vicinamibacteraceae bacterium | reverse complement strand
TGGCGTTCTATTCGGCGTGTTTGCCGTCCTGCGATTCGGCACGCCGAGCACCACGCTGCTCAAGGAAGGCGGCCGTTCGGTAAGTGACGCCCCTGGACGGCACCGCACGCGCAATGCACTCGTTGTGGCGCAAGTCGCACTGGCCTTGATGCTGTTGATCACCTCTGGCCTGATGATTCGTACGTTTCTCGCCTTGCGCCAGGTCCAGCCCGGTTTCACGCGGCCGGGAGAAGTGCAGACCTTCCGTATCGAAGTGCCAAGGGAACTCATCGATGACAGGAAAGAGATGGCGCGGACGCACGAAGAGGTCGCACAACGGCTGCGGCACGTACCTGGCGTTCTCTCTGTCGGTCTCTCCTCGCATATCACGATGGACGGCGAAGACAACGGCAATCCTCTCAACGTGGAGCACGTCCACGTGCCTGAGGGTGAGCTGCCACCGTTGCGACGCTTCAAGACGGTTGCTCCCGGTTACTTCGAGACAATGGGCAACCGCATCGTAGCCGGACGCACCATCACGTGGACCGACATATACGGGGTCAGGCCGGTCGCCATGATCTCCGAGAGCCTCGCGCGCGAGTACTGGCGGGAGCCGTCGGAGGCGCTCGGTAAACGCGTTGGAGGCTTTGATCGCGTCTGGCACGAAATCGTCGGTGTGGTTGGAAACGAGCGCGACGATGGCATGAGTCAACCGGCGACCGCGATTGTGTACTGGCCCATGCTGAATGACGTCTATCAGGTACGAAACATGGCGTACGCCGTGCGGTCGAATCGGGTCGGCACGCCCGGCTTCCTGCGCGAGCTGCAGCAAGCCGTCTGGTCGGTCAATCGGAACCTGCCGCTCGCCGCCGTCGAGACGCTCGAGGAGATTCAGGCGCGTTCGATGGCCCAAACCTCCTTTGTCATGGTGATGCTGGCCATCGCCGCGAGCGTCGCGCTGCTGCTCGGCGTCGTGGGAATCTACGGCGTCATTGCGTATGCAGCGGCGCAGCGAACCCGCGAGATCGGCATCCGCATGGCGCTCGGCGCGCAGGTGGGCGATGTGCGCAGGTTGTTCCTGCGTCATGGGCTCTGGCTGACGGTGGCCGGCATCGCGGTCGGCCTCGGTGTGGCGCTCATGCTGACGCGCGTGCTCTCTGCGCTGCTATTCGGCGTGGGTCCGATGGATCCGACGACCTACGCCGCTGTCTCGGCAGCCCTCACCGCCGTAGCGCTCCTCGCGACATATCTGCCCGCCCGCCGCGCCTCGCGCGTCGATCCCATCGTCGCCCTGCGCACGGACGCTTAGGGCCCGCGCAGAAATAAGTTGGCATTTTCGGCCGCCGATGCATCCCGCCTGGCTGCGGTGCTCCTCCCTCGAATATTCCCGATATGCTTGGTCGTCGCGCCTTGCCGGCCGGGCGCCTCGACGCCCGAAAACGCCAACTTATTTCTGCGCGGGCCCTTAGTGGAGGAGTGTCACTAGAGAAGCCCTCGGCGTGACTGTCACCGGCGACTTGAAGACCGGGCACATCTTGACACGTTTCCGCTGAACCGTTGCGGCCGAATTTGCGAGCGCTCCGGGCTTCGGTGAGTCGTTCGCGAGAGACTCCGTCGATTTGGAGCCGGGTACTCGATGCCAACGGGATGCGCCTGGAAGACCTGCTCACCCAACAATCGCCGTTCCCCGCTCAATCCACCTGCGTTCGGGTGCGACACACCGCTACGGTGAAAAAAAGGTATTGACCTGAGAATTGCTTCCGTCATACGGTTAGGTCAATGCCTAACTCTTAGCGAACGAGGAAGGAACACGCGATGAGGAAGACGATGAAGTCCGCGGTGGCGGCGATGGCTGTGATCTGCGTACCAGCGCCGCTGATGGCGGTCGGCGTCGCGGATACGGCCACGGGGCGGTATGCTGCCGTAAACGGCCTCAAGATGTACTACGAAGTCCATGGAACCGGGCAGCCGATCGTCCTGCTGCACGGTGGCCTGGCGACCATCGATACAACGTATGCCCAGATCCTGCCCGCTCTGGCAAAGACCCGGCGGGTCGTCGCCGTCGAATTCCAGGGCCACGGACACACGCCGGATGCCGATCGCGAAATCACGGTCGAGCGATTCGTGGAAGACGTCGCCGCGTTGCTCGGACAGCTCGAGATCGATCGCGCCGACTTCATGGGCTACAGCTTCGGCGGCATGGTCAGCCTGGGCACGGCCATTCGGCACCCGACGCTGGTGGACCGCCTCATTCTCGTCGGCACACCGAACAGCATCGCGGGGCTCGAGCCGCCGATCCAGGAAGGGATCCGAACCGGGGCGGCCGGCAAATCCAAGCCGGAGGACGTGCCGGCGCCGCTGCGCGAGGCCTACGCGAAAGTCGCACCCGATCCGCAACGGCTCCCGATCGTGGGGCACAAGATGACGAAGGCGCTCGCGGAGTTTCCTGGCTGGCGGTTGGAAGACTTACGCGCCCTTCGATCCCCAGTGATGTTCATCGTCGGCGACCGCGATTTCGTGCGTCCAGAGCATGCCGTGGAGCTGTTCCGCCTTGTCCCAAACGCGCAACTGACCATGCTGCCCAACGCCGGCCACGACGCCATCGTCGAACGCTCCAAGGCAGTGCTGGCGGTTGTCACGCCGTTTCTCGAGGCGCCGGCCGCGGCCCGTTCCAGGGCGCCGAGTGGAGAGTAGCCCCATGGTGAACAACCTTATCGTCACACGCACCGCATCGCGAGCCTTCATACGCACGCTGCCCCTGGCGCTCGCACTGGCCGCGGCGGGGCCGGTCCAGTCGCAGACGCCGGCCGGCGCCTCGCCCTATGCGACCATGGCCCCACTGGAGCAGTACCTCATGGCGGATCGGCAGGAGGAAATCGCGCTGGCGCGCAGCGCCGCTCCACCGTCCATCGCCGGCGAGGCCACGATTATGGTCCTCGGCCGCCGGGGCTATGAAACCGCGGTGACGGGCGAGAACGGATTCGTGTGCCTCGTGGACCGGAAGTGGCAAGCGCCTTTCTCGGAAGAAGACTTCTGGAACCCCAAGGTGCGCGCGCCCATCTGCTTCAATCCGCAAGCGGTCCGATCGGTCATGCCGATCAATCTGAAGCGGACCGAGCTAGTCCTGGCCACCAAGTCCAAGCAGGAAGTGAAGGCCAGCATCAAGAAGGCATTCGACAGCAAGCAGCTCGGCGCTCCCGAGCCGGGTGCGATGGCCTACATGATGTCGAAAGACCAGTATCTGGACGATGCGGATCCGCGCTACAAGCCGCATCTGATGTATTACGCGCCGAGCAGTGTGAAGCGCGCGGACTGGGGCTCGGGTCTACGGGGGTCGCCAGTACTGGGCGGCAGCGCGGATGCGGGCGAGCCAGTGATCACGTTCTTCGTGCCGGTCACACATTGGTCCGACGGCACGCCCGCGGCTGTGCACAAGCAACCGTGACGTGCGCGTGAGCACCTCACGGTGCCGATAATCCACACGCGTTCGCATCACGCGGGCGGTACGTCACAATGCCGGACTGCTTAGTGAGACCAACCGCAGGGCAGAAAAGAAGGACATTGACCTAAGCATGGCATCGCCGTACAGTTAGCCATATGCCTAACCAATCCCATCAGCTCAGTCGTGTCTTTCACGCCTTGACCGACCCGACGCGTCGGGCTGTCCTGGAACGGCTGGGCAGCGGCCCTGCCCCGGTCAGCGAGCTCGCGCGGCCGTTCAAGATGGCGTTGCCCTCGTTCACGCAACACCTGGGTGTGCTCGAGAGCTGCGGGCTGGTTCGGTCTCGCAAGACGGGCCGCGTCCGAACGTATAGGCTCGCCCCGAAGCCGCTCAAGGTTGCCGAGCAATGGATGGCAGAGCAACGCGCGATGTGGGAGCGCCGCCTCGATCAACTGGACAGCTACGTCAGTTATTTGAAGGAGCAGAAGCAGTGACTCATTCAACCTCCTACAAAGTCAACCCCAAGCTCGACCTGGTGCTGGAACGTGTGGTCGACATCCCGCGAGAGCTGACCACGCTGGCGCCGCATGGGAACGGTGGCACGAAGTACACAACGCTTGCGATGCACAAGAACGAGAACGACTGCAAGCGTCACGACGAAATGGGCTTTCAGGACAGTTGGGGGAAGGTTCTCGAGCAACGGGTCATGGTCGCCAAGAGCATGTAGCTCCTCACCGAGTGGCCGGCTTGGAACGCAACTGCCGTAGAGGACGCCGCCGGCGCCGATTCGCGTCTTGCACAGGCACGCCGTCGAGCAGCCGCTTCATGCGAGCGACGTATTCCTCGAAGGCGGTGCCTCCCTGGTCGGTCAGCCGCAGGAGCGTCCGTGGACGCTTGTCCACGAACTCCTTGCGAACCCCGACATATCCCGCTTCTTCCAGCTTTGCGAGGTGCGACGAGAGGTTCCCCTGCGTCAATCCTATCTGCCGCATCACGAAGAGAAAGTCGGCGGCTTCGACGACGTAGAGCTGACTGAGGATCATGAACCGCGCAGTCTCGAGCACGACGCGGTCGATGACTCCCAGCGGAGATGTCGGTAGCTCAAGCATCGGAGCCAACTTCGTTGACGCGAACAGGATGCCGCCGCATGAAGCGCGAGAGAACGAGCAGTGCTGACAGGGTGATTGCGACCCCAGAAGGCCAGAACGGCCAGTCCCACTGGGGACCGACGGCGTAATCCAGCACCCGCTCCAGCAGGATCAGCAGCGAGTAGACGTAGAGGCGTCTCATTTCCAGCAGATAGCCAGCAGCAGCCAACGGAGCTGCGAATACCAGGCCGACGCCAAGCGAGCCGCGCAAGTCGTGCTCGAAGCCCTTCCCGACCCACAGGCCAAAGGCGATGATAAGCGCCATGACCGCTGCGCCGAGCCAGAGCCCAAGGTTGATCCGGGCCCTCCGCGATTGTTGCAACCGTACGTAGCCAACGCGAGGCTCGGTGATCTTGTGTCGTAGCCCCTGCCAGATAGGCAGCGCCCATCCGGGGAGCATGGCTGCGGCAAGCACGACGTAACCAGACGAAGTCGTGATTCCGATCCCGAGCAGGAGGAGATAAGTCCCTATCAAGAGATCCCACAGACCGTCGTCCCACACCGTACGATAAGCGCGGCCCTCGAGCTCGGCGAGCTGTGCCCCATTCATCGAATGGCTCCTTTCTCTTGCAGGACCGTTTGGGGGATTCTAATACAGTATAGTTTGCAATACAAACCATGCCGGCCTTTCACCCTGCACCTCGACGCCCGACGTCCTGGACGACCGCCTCATGCCCGCTGTCGATTACTGGATTCCGGACGGCTCTCGTGGGACGAGCTGGTGATGGGCCTTCGCGCGGCTGTCGGCTCTGGACGTGCGGTCGGCATCGACGTCACGATCTTCAACCCATGCGTGAGCAGAGTCGTGGCCGCGCCACCGCCCGGCATCTCGCCTTGTCCTTCGGCCACGACCCAAAGATCGCCCAGCGATCGCACGCTCTCGGTCCCGGTGGCCTTGTCAGCCGGCTTCCCTGGCTGCGCCGGCTCGCCGGTCTCATCTGTCCACTCCCCGACGAGCTTCTGCAGCCACTGATGCTCCTTCTTGTGGCTTCGCGTTCATCGGGTCTGGCGCGACACTCGCTTCAGGCTTCGATACTGAGTCACTCATGGTTGCCTCCCCAAACGGTGTTGTGTCAATAGCGTTCCACAGAATGACCAGAATCATCGCTCAGCCGCCTCGACGGAAGGGCAGCTCGTACGAGAAGTACAAGAGACCGCCGACGTCAGTCCGATCATCGTTGAGCACCACTGGCGCGGCAACACCGACGATGATTTGTTTGTCGCCGAGATTCCATCCGCCTCTCAATCCAGGCGCCACGGTCCAAGATGCGGCGCGCTCCGCCTCCGAGCTCAGCGGATCGAGCTCGTCCGGGAACTCCGCGGTCGCCTCGAGCATCAGATGGGCCATCTCGGTAACGCGCCAGATGGCGCTTGCCGCCAGATGCGGTGTGAACCCACTCACCTCGTCCGTCGCGGCATCGCCTCCACGATCCTGCTCTTGATAAGTGAACCCGGCGTTCCAGTGGACGTAGACGTCGCGCACCTGCTGGCTGAAGGGCAGGTTGATCTGCAGGCCGGCGCGCCCTGCCCCGAGACCGCGGTCGTAGTTGCCCGTCGGCAGAATCACGCTCAGTCGGGGTGAGATCGCTGGCCGTCCGGGCGCCTCGTTGGTCAGTTGAAAGCGGTAGTGGAGGAAGACGTCGCCGAGGCCGTGCTCGGTCGACTGTCCGACGGCGGGGATCGTGAACGAGAGCTGGTGCGCCTGACTGCCGACCGGCCATTCCTGCGTGACGGCAAGCTCCCACTCGTCTCCTGTTCGCCTGAATCCAACGATGTTTTGAAAGACGCCGCGTTCTTGATTGAACGCCTCCTCGACGAGAAACGAGTTGTCGAGGATCTCGAACGGACGACTGGACCCTACTGGTTGGGGCTGCGCCGCCGCGACGGAAGCGCCAATCGACAGCGCTCCCACAAGAGCCATGCAGATC
>JBOGIN010000799.1:0-4069 GCA_050742275.1 Vicinamibacteraceae bacterium | reverse complement strand
TCCCTGACCCCTGATCCCTGACCCCTTCCGTGGGTCACCTCGAAGCTGACCGGCCCCCCGGCCACATCCCGCTCGAACGGCTTGCGGTGCCGATTAGCGGCCCAGAGCTCGAGCTCTGCGTCCCCCTGCGCACGCACGCGAATCACGCACTCGCCGTTTCGCTCGACCACCCGCAGATCCCGCACGATGTGGGCGTGGCTTCGATCGAGCCCCTCGGCCAACCGGAGGCAGGCAGCCAGGACCCGCACGGCCTTCCGCGTGGCGGCTGGGAGCTGCCCGAAGCCGTCGTGCGACTTCTTCGGTGCGGCCTGGCGGTGATACCGCGCTACCAGGCCGACCACCTCGATCTCGTCCGGATCGAATCCGCGAAGATCGCCGTTGAGGATCAAGTACTGCGAGTGTTTGTGATGCGCCTTGTAGCTGATGTGCCCGCCGATATCGTGAAGCAGCGCTCCGAACTCGAGCCACTCGCGCTCGCGCATCGAAAGGCCGTGGCGCTGGCGCGTCTGGTCGAACAGACGCAGCGCGAGGTACGACACGTGGCGCGCGTGATCGGTCCAGGCCTGGCACCGGTCGGCGAGCTCGACGACGCTCCGGCGCCGCACGTCCGGGTAATGCTCGATGCTGGCAATCTGACGAGGGTTCCGCCGAATGTAGTCGAGGATCAGCCCTTCGCGCAGCGCCAGATCGCAGAGCGTGATCTCGTCGGCGGCCAGCTCGCTCAGGAGCGTGTCGAGAAGCACAGCGCCGGCCACGGCAAGATCGGCGCGCCGCGGGTCGAGCCCGGGCACCTGGAGCCGCTTCTCGAGATCGAGGGACACGACCTGTTTGCGCACGCGGCGGATCGCCTTGGCGCTGACCCGCAGGTTGCGGAGGTCGCTCGGCGCCGTGCCGGTCGTCTCGATCGCGCCGAGCGTGCCGAGGCTGAGGATCGTGCCGGAGGTGCCGATGACACGCGTGAATCCACGCTCTTTGACTCTGGCGATGAACGCGCCCGTTTGATCCGTGACGTACCGCGCGATACGCCGCTCGTCCCGCCGGCTCAGCGGGTCGCTGCGGACGAAGCGCTCCGTCAGCCGGATCACGCCAATCTTGAAGCTGCGCGCGAGCCGGACGCGCGTGGCGGAGCCATGCGTGATCTCGACGCTGCCGCCGCCGATATCGATGATCACCGCCGGACTCCGGCCGACGCCCGTGCCATACGCTGCCGCGCGGTGAATGAGATGGGCCTCCTCCGTGCCGGAGATCACCCGAACACGAATCCCCGTTTCGGCTGCCACGCGCCGCAGGAACGGGGCGCCGTTGTGGGCTTCGCGGACGGCGCTGGTGGCGGTGGCGACAATCTCATCCACCTCGTGCGAGTCGGCGAGCCGGCGGAACTTGGCCAGCGCCTGCAACGCGGCGGTCGTCGCGGCGGGCGCCAAGGATCGCCCGTCGAGACCGCCTGCACCCAGCCTGACCATTTCTTTCTCCCGGTCGATGACCTCGAACGACAGGTCCGGCCGGACGCGGACGACGATCATGTGGATCGAGTTGGTGCCGATGTCGATGGCTGCAATGCGCATCCGCAGCGTCGATTGTAGCGTTTTCATTTAAGATGCTGGGATGCGCGAGCGGGGGACGCCTGCGGCGGTCGTGGAGCGTCGGTTTCGGGCGTTGAGTCGGGGTCTGCCGGATGCCCTGGCGGGCGACGTCGAGGGCATTCACCAAGCACGCGTGGCATCGCGTCGTCTGCGTGAAGCGGTGCCCGTCCTGGCCGAGGGCCTGAGCGGGATCGGGCGGCGCAAGCTCGAGCGCCGCCTTCGACGCGTGACGCGGGCGTTGGGTCCCGTGCGCGAGGTGGACGTCGCGATCGCGGATGTCGCGGCGCTGTCGGAACGGTGGCCCGCGACGCGGCCGGCGTGTACCGTGCTCCAGCAGCGGCTGCGAGCCAAGCGGCAACGTCTGCTGCTCGATGCGCGCGCCCGATTGTCAAGCCAGCGGCTGCGACGTTTGCGCGACCATACAGCGCTGCTGATCGACCACTTGAAGACGGCGGGAGACGAGCGCTGGACCGAGGCCCTGGCAGCACACCTGACACGCCAGGCGGAACAGCTCGTGGCCACCGTCGAGGCGGCGGGTGCGCTGTACGCCGTCGAGGCGCTCCATGCGGTGCGGATTGCGTGTAAACGGCTGCGCTACGCGCTGGAGCTCGCGGACGAGACGGGCGCGGCCGCCGTGCGCCGATTGCTCGGCCGACTCAAGGGCATGCAGGACATTCTGGGCCGGCTGCACGACCTCGACGTGCTGACCTCGTACGCGCGCGAGATCGAGATCGAGCGGAAAGGTGAGCCCGAGCTCGATGCCGCGTTAGGACAATTCGTGCTCGAGGTGACACGCGAATGTCGGCTCCTGCACGCGCAGTACGTCCACCGCGCCCAAGCGCTGATCCGGCTGGCCGGCGACGTCAGCTCGCGCGTTGCGTCTCGAGCCGCCCAGGGAGTGAAGGGATAGGGTGTCCATCGAGCTCTATCTGGTTCGCCACGCCATTGCCGAGCAGCGCGGGCCGGCGTGGCCGGACGATAGCAAGCGCCCCTTGACCGACGAGGGCATCGCCCGGATGCGCCGCATCGTCGGTGGCCTCGCCGCGCTGGACGTCGTGCTGGACGTCATCTTCTCGAGCCCGTACGTTCGGGCTCGTCAGACCGCTGATCTGCTTGCCGAAGGCCTGTCGCCTCGCCCGCCGGTCGTGGAGGTGCCCGAGCTCGCACCGAGCCGGCGTATCGGAGACATGCTCGCTGCCTTGCCGGTCCGGCCGCGTCACCGCAGCATCGCGCTGGTTGGCCACGAGCCGTCGATGGGCGAGCTCGCCGCCCGGCTCTTGAAGGCGCACGACGCCGTTCCGTTCAAGAAGGGCGCGATTTGCTGCCTCGAGGTGACCGCGCTGCCCTCGACCACGCCGGGAGTCCTCCGCTGGTTCGCAACACCGAGGATGCTCAGGAAGCTCGGCGACTCCTGATCCCTGACACCTTTAACCTGCCCGATACGCACCCGAGAACGCGTCGTTACGCGCCCACGCTACTCTGGAAGCACGTTTACAGGGACGTGATGACGTCTCCTTGAGGACCAAAGACTTGCTGCATTCGTCACGCTGGGGGCGATAGGAGATGTCTCGACGGCTTGCGTATATATGACGCGCTTACGGCCCACCGTGACCGTTGTCGTGTGTGCCTACAACGAGGAGCAATACCTCGGCGCGTGCCTGCAGTCCCTTCAGCGCCAGACTTTCCCCCCTGATCAAGTCATCGTCGTGAACAACGCAAGCAGCGACGGCACGCGGCAGGTGGCGGCCGCAGCGGCCGGCGTGCAACTCATCGACGAGCCCAGACGAGGCTTGGTCGTCGCCAGGGAAACCGCGCGTCGTGCCGCGATAGGGGATTTGCTCTTGTGGCTGGACGCCGACTGTCGTGCGCCGCGGGAGTGGGTGGAGCGCGTGGTGCGGCGCTTCGAGAGCGATCCACGGGTCGTGGCGGTGAGCGGCCCCTGTCGATTCTACGACTGGCACCCGTACGGACGTGCGCTGCTGTGGGCGTACGACTACACCGTCGCACCGCTCACGCACGCTCTGGTGCATCACGTGCTTCGCCGCGGCGCCATCCTCTACGGCGGCAACTTCGGCGTGCGCCGCGCGACGCTCGCGGCCATCGGCGGCTTCGATACGTCAATCGAGTTCCACGGCGAAGACACGAACGTGGCGCGGCGGCTCCGGCCACATGGCCGTCTGGTGCTGGCGCAGGATTGCTATCTATGGACGTCGGCGCGGCGCTACCGGGCGATGGGGATGCTGCACGTCTTCCGCGTCTACGTCCGGAACTATTGGTCGGAGATCGTCCACGCGCGGGCAAAGGACACCACACACGTGGACGTGAGGAGCTGAGCCATGCCTGGCTATCATCCATTTCTCCTGTGTGACTTCCACATCCATACGCGCTGGAGCGATGGACAGCTCACGCTGCGCGAGGTGTGCGACCTCTACGGGCGCACCGGTCATTTCGACGTGATCGCGATTACGGACCACATCCTCATGGAG
>JBOGIN010000798.1:0-5073 GCA_050742275.1 Vicinamibacteraceae bacterium | reverse complement strand
GGACCGGCAGGTTGCTCGTGGGGTAGATCCCAAGCTCTCGTGTCACCGGCACGCCGCTGCCGATGTAGTAGTTCACACCCACGCTCGTTCCGAAGTTGAACGTGTAGACGCCCTGGGCCTTGAACTGATGGGGGCGATCGGTCGGCAGGGGACCGAACACCGGCTGCCCGTGCTCGTCGAACATCATCGCCGGGTAGTCGAACAGGCGGCCGACGTTCGGGCTGGTGCGCCCGTTCTCGTCGCTCTGGGAGAGTCCCGCGTAGTTGCCGTGCAGCCGGCTCCATAGGTAGCTCAGGCGGAGCGACCAGTTGTCGGCCTGGCGCTTGTCAAACGTGAGCTCCACCGAATCGTAGTCTCGCTTTGGCTTCGGCAGTGCCACACCAGGATGCGCCAGCGCCGTCAAACCCTCGCCCGGGTTCGCGATGATGTAAATCTCGTTGCCTTGCGCGTCGAGTGAACCGGTGTCCTCGACGCCCCGGTCGATCTGCTTGTGCAGATAGCGGACACCGACCGCGGTCACGTTGGTGAGCTGGCGCTCGAGGCCCACCGCCGCTTCTTGCAGGCGCATCGGCTTCAGATCCGGCTCGATCGCGTCGGACCCGAACGAGGGATGCCTGAAGTCGATCGGCCCTCGAATGAGCGTGCCGGAGCAGGCCGGCGGGCAGTCGGCGTTGCTGACCAGCGACGGCCAGTCATACGTGTCGAGCGTGTAGTAGTACTCGAGCCACTTGTCGCCGCCGAAGGAGCCGCGCGGCAGCTGGAGCTTGAAGATATCGTAGAACATGCCCCACGAGGCGTACGTCTTCCACCGGCCATCACCCATCATGTCCCAGGCCATCCCCACGCGCGGCGCGAGCTTGTCCTGGAAATCGAACTCGATGCCGTACTCCGGAATATCGGGACCCAGCCCATACGCCGGTACGCGTTCCCGCTCCGTGCGGAGTCCCGCATTGATGGTCAGGCGGTCCTTGATCGTCCACGCGTCCTGAATGAACAGGCCGATGTTCGTGCTGCTGACGTTCCCCTCGGTAATGAAACCTCGCTTGGGATCTACGCCGTTGCTGCGCACCTGGTAATAACCGAACTGCCCTGCCTGCAGTGGCGCGCCGGTCGAGAGTGAATCACCCCAATGAACCTGTACCCGATTGCCGGCCTCGCCAGTGAACACCTCGTTGCCGATGCGATCCACTTGCACACCACCCTTGATCTGGTGCTGGCCGCCGAAGGCGCCGTACCAGGTCGCGTCGGCCTGTACGTTCAGGCGCTTCTGCTTGTCGAAGTCGGTCGAGAATGCCGCACCCGACGGGAAGCTCGAGAATCCGACGCCTCGCTGGAACTCCGCCGGCACGCCCGGGAAATCCACATTGCCGAAGGCGGGGAAAAGGATCCGCGGGCCAGTGGGGAAGTCCTCGTCGTGAGTGTCGGCGAAGTAATATCCGGCGCGGAGGCCCACGTACAGGTTGGAACTTGCCACCCAGTCGGCAGTGCCAGAGAGGGTCCAGTTCGGGAACGTTCGAACGAGGCCATACGGGGCCCCCTCGGGATCCGTTCCGTCGAGCGCCGGAAGCAGGCCGTCGCGCTTCCGATAGCTGTTGTTGAACGCCACGCGTGTCCGCAGCCTGTCACTGAGCTGCGTCGTCTGGTTGCCGGTGAAGAAGTGTCGCGTGTCCTGCTGGTCCGCGGTGGCGGTTCCGCCCTCCAATAGATCCACCGATCGCTCGTAGTTCATGATGGTTGGCTGGTAGGCCGCGTAGAACCATGCCCGGTCGCCGACAATCGGGCCGCCGATGGCAAACCCCGGCTCCACCCGATACCCATCGTCTTCGGCGTACTCGATGTACTCAGCATCGCCGGTCACTGGATTCAATCGGAGTGTCGGACGGCCACCCGCTGCGTTGGGTGCCGCACCCGTCGTGCCGCCTCCAAAGTCTCCGATCGCCGTTCCGGACGTTAACGTGTAGCGGCCTCCACTGAGCGCGCTGCCCTCGTAGCTGAGGAGTCCCGTGCCGTGGAACGCATTGGTGCCGCTCTTGGTGATGATGTTGATCACGCCGCCGGTAGCGCCGCCGAACTCCGCCTGGTAGCCGCTGGACTTCACCTGCAGCTCCTCGATGAAGTCGACGAGCACCTGCTTGCCGGAGGTGCCCATCTGCAGGTCTGTGGTCTCCATGCCGTCGACAATGAAGCGGTTCTCGCCGGCGCTCGCGCCGTCGACCGAGATGCCGCCGCCGAACCGCGGCTCGATGTTGGCCCCGGGTGCTTGCGTCAGCAGTGTGCTGAAGTCGCGGCCCTTCGGCAGCCGCTCGATCTGCTCGGCACGAATGCTCGTGGCGCGCGCGCTTTGCCTGACATCCACGAGCGGCGTCTCAGCGGTGACCTGCACCTGTTCGGCGAGACCGCCCACCTCGAGACTGAACTGCAGCCGCTTGATCTGGCCGAGGAGCGCCTCGACCCGTTCGTACTTCTGACCCTGGAATCCCTCGAGCGTGGCTGACACCTCGTAGAATCCGGGGGCGAGCGCAGGGAAGCGGAACCCGCCGACATCGTTGGTGACGGTCGACACGACCGCACCGCTCGCGCTTCTCGCTTCGACGATAACGCCGGGGAGCACGGCCCCCGAGCTGTCGGTGACAACGCCTTCGATCGACGCCCGCTGTTCCTGGGCAACGGCCGGCAGCGCCACGACGGCTGCCATCAACAAGACAAGCGCACATTTCCGCATGGGACTGGCCTCCTCCTCCTCCGTGAAACTACCCGAACGGTCTGACGACGGGCTATCAAGAACTTGCCCCGGCAGGGAGCTTCACGCTCGCACCCGTTGACGCAGCCCCACTTGCGGACAGGCTTTTCTACCTTGCTCGAGCAGGGCTGCGAGATTCAACGAGCGCCAAAGATTATACGCCCAGCTCGACAATTTGCAGCACGCTATTTTAGCCGACCGGCGTGGCTCCCACGCTGCACCGGTCGAATTGGATTTGGTGGATTCAAAGCGTTGGATCCACGCGAGGTCGCCCTCGTTGGTGCTTATCCTCGGGCCGGGCACGTGTGCGTCGAGGATGCCGGCGTTCCAGGTGCACTGCAGAGCGCAGCCAGCAACTCCTACGAAATTCAGCCTCTTTCGTATGCTGCTCCAGCCGCCCTTCTCGGCGCTATCACGCGGAGCGAGTCCTCCTCGGAAATGGTTGGGGTGGCACGGGCAATGCATTCGCTTGAGCGGATCGACTGCTTATTAGCTTTCGTGGAGGGCGCCGCCCGCGGCGGCGCTTCCGCAACGAGGGCTCTTCCAACCCCCAGGGGGAGGCCAGTGATGAAGGGAAGAATGTACGTCGTGCTGGCGCTGATGCTCGCCCTTGCGAGCCCCGCGCTGGCTCAACAGACGACGGGTACGATTACGGGCACGGTGGCGGATTCGCAGGGACTCGGCATACCCGGCGTGACCGTCTCGGTCACGGGTGGCCAGGGCATCAAAGAAACGGTAACTGACGGCAGCGGACGCTTTCGCGTGCCGTTCCTGACCCCGGGTGCCTACTCGGTTCGAGCGTCGCTCGAGGGCTTCAAGACGGTGGAGCAGGGGCGCGTGACCGTCGACTTGGGACAGACGGTGAACCTCGCGCTCGCCCTGGAAGTCGGTGGCCTTGCAGAGACGATCGAGGTCGGGGCTGCCGCGCCGCTGGTGGACACGTCATCGACAACCGCCGGCGCGAACCTCTCGAGCGACCTGTTCCAGTCGGCGCCAGTCGGCCGGCGTCTGGCGGACACGCTTTATCTGGCGCCTGGCGTGAGCAGCAGCGGCATGGTTGGTGAGATGAACCCGTCGATGGCGGGCGGGAGCGGCCTCGAAAACCAGTATGTCGTCGACGGCGTGAACATCACCAACGCCGGCTACGGCGGCGTCGGCTCGTACTCGATCGTGTTCGGGTCGCTGGGCAACGGCACGCCGTTCGACTTCATCGACCAGGTTCAGATCAAGACGGCCGGCTATGAGGCCGAGTACGGCCAGGCTACGGGCGGCGTGGCGAACGTCATTACCAAGAGCGGTTCCAACACCTTCAACGGCAGCGCGTTCGGATACTTCCGGCCCGACGCGTTGGAAGGGGACTGGACGCCCGTCGTTTCGGAGGGACTCCAGCGGGACGAGGCGGTGAACACGACGGCGACGCAGCTCAACGACGTCGGCTTCGAGATCGGTGGTCCCGTGCTCCACGACAAGCTGTTCTTCTTCGGGGCGATCGACCCGCAGTGGGAGACGGAGACGTTGCTCGCGCCGGAGAACGCTCCCCTGAACTCGCTGGGAGAGGTTGACCGTGAACGGCGGATCTTCGCCTATTCGGCCAAGGGCACCTTCCAGCTCGCCGACAGCCACCGGATCGACGCGTCGTTCTTCGGCGATCCATCTGAGGGCGATGTCGGTCCGCAGCGCCGGGATTCGCTGCTCAACGACGACACCACGGCGTTCAGCGATTTGACGTATGGCGGCCACAGTCAAGTGGTGAAGTATGAAGCGGCCGTACGACCGACATGGCTGTTGGAGGCTTCTTTCGCGAGGGCGCAGAACATTATCGAAGAAACGCCCGAGGTAGACGAATGGCAAGTCAGTGACCAAAGATTCGAACCACAAAGAATCACTGGCGGCCTTGGTTTTTACGAGGTGGGGAACGACGGCGAGAACTTTCAGTACCAGGCCAAGTCGACGCACTACCTCGGCGACCACCAGGTGCGCTATGGACTCCTGTTCGAAGACATCACGTATGAGAACATCATCGATCGCACTGGCCCCTCTTTCACGCTGCCTGACGGCCAGCAGTCGGTGACCGGTGCTCAGGTCACGGTACTGCCGGATGTCAACTTCGGCCAGATCTACAGCGTGACCCGCGCAAATCTGAGCAACATCCGCAGCACCGAACAGCAGTATTTCAGCTTTTTCGTGCAGGATACGTGGCGCGTCGGCAACCGGCTGACCATCAAGCCTGGACTCCGCTACGAACAACAGAAGCTCGTGGGCAACCTAGAGGAGTTCACCTGGGACAATAACTGGGCGCCCCGCATCGGCGCCACCTACGACCTGCTCGGCAA
>JBOGIN010000797.1:0-3275 GCA_050742275.1 Vicinamibacteraceae bacterium | reverse complement strand
CCAGGACATCGTCCTCGCCGAGTACGAAGCCTACACACGCAATGCGATCGTGCAGCTTCGCCGCATGCGGGAAGGATCGCAGATCGAAGAAGATCACATGCGGAACCGACAGATGGTCGTCAAGTGGCTCATCGCGAACACCTCAGCGATCGAGCGGCGGTCGCGTGACGGAAAGACGTACTACATCATGGTCGACGCCGCGGTGTTTCGTGAGGGGGTCGGCAAGCTGCTGGCGGAAGTGCAGCGCATCAAGGCGGAGGGTGACTACCCAGCGGCCAGGCAGTTGTTCGAGACCTACGGCGTGCATTTCGATCCCAAGCTTCGTGACGAGGTCGTGGCACGCGTCGACAAGCTGAATCTGCCTTCCTACAGTGGCTTCGTCATGCCGAAGCTGGAGGCGGCCACCGGCCCGGACGGTGCCATCGTGGACGTGAAGATCTCCTATCCGCAGGATCTCACCACGCAGATGCTGGAATACGCGGATCTCACGCGAGCGACACGCCAGGCGTTCAGGCGTCAGGCGTCGGCGCCTGCGACAACGACGCACTGAGGGTCGCCGCCGTCCGTCTGGTCAGCGCGCTACTCATGGCGCACGGCGTCCATTGGGTCTATCGACGCCGCACGCCGCGCGGGAGCCAGACAGGCCATGATGGCGACGGCCAGGAGCAAGATGGTCACGCCGACGAGGATCAAGGGGTCACGGAAGCTCTCGGTCACCCACGCCGAAGCGATGCGATCGAGCACCAGACACAACAGCACGCCAACGAGCAGGCCCACGCCGACGGTCCAGGACGTCGCCGACAGCGCGATGCGCACGACGTCACGCGCTCCCGCCCCGAGCGCCATGCGGATGCCGAACTCGTTGGTCCTCATCGCGACGCCGTAGGACACCACGCTGTAGAGCCCCACAGCAGACAGTGCCAGCGCGAGGATCGAGAGGATCGAGAAGAGGCCGAACAGCCGAGCGACGAACGCCTGCTGCGCATATTCGGGAAGATTGGTAATCCAGCCGTGGAGATCCCGCACGCGCATGACCTGCTGTTCGCGATCGACGCGAAGGATCTCGGCGCGTAGATCGCGCAGGACCGACAGCGGCGGCACATGCGTGCGCACCAGAATCTGCCTGAACATCCGCATCTTCTGCGTGTACGGCACGTAGAACGCCGGCCTGATCTGGTTGCGCAGACCGTCGTTGCGCGCATCGGCGACGATGCCGATGACTTGCAGCCAGCCGTCGGCGCCCGCCGCCATCGGTGAATACGGCGGTTCGTCCTTGATGCTCGCGAACCGGAACTGTCGACCGATCGCGTCGCCGTTCGGCCAGTGCGTGCGGGCCATGGTCTGATTGATCACGGCAAGGGCTGCGCCTCGCCTGATCTCGTCACCGCTCCAGAGACGCCCCTGCGTCACCGGGATCTGGAGCAGCGGGAAGTATTCCGAGCTCACGAAGTTGGACCGCGCGACCGGCTTCTCGGGCACGCCAGCGCTCGGGATCTCGAGCGTCGTGTCGCCGCCATTCAACGGCGGCGTCGCGTTGGACGAGATCGCCGCCGCGGCCACCTGCGGCATCTGCGCGACCACGGCGCGAAGCCGCTCGAAATACGCGGAACGCTCCTTCCATGTCTCATAGGTCCCGTCGTGGACGGGAATCGGGAGTGACATGGTGTTCGTGGGATCGTATCCGAGGTCCGCGTTCACCAGGGCCAGGAACCCCTTTCCCGCCGCGCCAGCCCCCGTCAGCACCAGCAGCGTCAGCGCGACTTGGACCGCGATCAGGACGCGGTGGACTCGGCGGCCCTGCGCGCTGCCGATCACGCGTCGCGCGCCGGCCTGCGCGACACGGCCGAGGTCCGGGCGCGACAGCTGAAGCGCCGGCCAGACGCCGAACAGGAGCGCCGTCACGACAGCCAAAGCCGTGCTGAACAGCAGGACCGGCACGTTCATCACCATGACCGATTCGGCGGCAAAGGAGTTGGCGGGGATCCACGCCACGATCAAACGCGAGGCCTCGCCACGCGATCAGCACACCGAGCGCCGCGCCGACGACCGCGACGACTAGCGCCTGCGTGAACAACTGCTGCACGATCCGGACGCGCCCGGCGCCAAGTGCCGCGCGGACGGCGAGCTCCTGTTGGCGGTCGGCGCCGCGCACGAGCAGCAGGATGGACACATTGGCGCACCCAATGAGCAGGAGCGACGTCACGGCGCACAGCAACAGAAAGAGCCTCGGCCCCATCGGCCACGCGTACATCTCGATGATGCTGCGCAGGTGCACGCGAAACTTGTCCGGGTAGCGCTCCGGCGTCTGCCTCGCGAACGCCTCCAGGATCGGCTGCAGCTCGGCGTTCGCCTCGGCGATCGAAACATTCGGGCGGATCTTGAGACTGACGCCGAAGTACATGTTGGGGTCGAACCTGACCTTGAGCGGCACGTAGATGTCCGCCTCGCGCCAGCGAAAGCGTGGCGGCATCACGCCGACGATTTGATAGTTCTTGCGAACGAGTTGGATGGTGCGGCCGACGACGCCAGGGTCTCCTGCGTAGTACCGTTGCCAGAACTGGTGGCCGAGCACCACGACCCGCACCGGGTCCTCACCTGGTGGCGCGTCAGCAGGGATCCAACCTACGGCACGCCGGAGTACAACCGCGTCTTCGCCGACATGCTCGAAGAGGTGCTCTCGAGCTACGGACCGATCTTCGAGGTCTGGTTCGACGGTGCGAACGGCGAAGGCCCGAACGGCAAGCGCCAGGTCTACGACTGGGCTCTCTTTCACTCGACCGTGCGGCGCCTGCAGCCGAACGCGGTGATGTTCAGCGACAGCGGGCCGGACGTGCGCTGGGTTGGCAACGAGCGCGGCGAAGCGCCGCTCACGGCGTGGTCGCTCATCGACAGATCCCGCTACTTTCCGGGAACGCCGCTGTCTCACGAGCTCGGTGAGGGATCGCGCTTCGGCCACGATTGGATGCCGCCGGAATGTGATGTCTCCATCCGGCCCGGATGGTTTCATCGGTCGTCCGAAGACGAGCGAGTGAAGTCGCCGGAGCGCTTGCTCGAAATTTACGAGGCGTCGGTGGGACGCAATTGTACGCTGCTCCTCAACGTGCCGCCGGATCGACGAGGTCGCATCGCCGATCCCGACATCGCGGCGCTCGAGGGGTTTCGCCGGCTGGTCGATGCCACGTATGGCGTCGATCTCGCCAGCGGCGCGCAGGTGGACGCGGACGTCGTCCGAAGCGTCGAGTTCGCGCCCGCGAACATCGTCGACCGTGACGTCG
>JBOGIN010000796.1:0-5705 GCA_050742275.1 Vicinamibacteraceae bacterium | reverse complement strand
AGCTTGGCCACGATGTCCCGCGCCACCTTCTCTTCTTCGACCTGCTCCGTGAGAAACCACTGTAGCTCCACGACGGAGGCAAAGTCTCGGTTGGTGTGCGCCAGCTCGTAGAGCGTGTCAATCTGACGGCTCACCTCCTCCTCCTGCACGAGCGCACCCTTGAACACCTCTCCAAGGCTCGTGGCCTTCGCGTGGTTCGGTGCATCGATGTTCGTCAACACGACGCGGCCGTTCCTGGCAATCACGAAGTTGAAGAGTCGCAGCGCATGGCCACGCTCTTCTTCACTCTGGATGCGCAGCCAGGTGGCGGCGCCAGGAAAGTTCAACTGCTCGCAGGCCGCCGCCATGCCGAGATAGGAATGCGATGCCCACAGCTCGTTGTTGATCTGTTGATTGATCGCGTCGATGACTGTCTGAACCATGCTCTCTGCCTCCTGCCAATATGTCTGCGCTCATTGCACGCGCCAATTTAGACGGTCTCCGTGCGTGCACTGTCTCTGTATAGCGCGTCGATGACATTTTGCCAACGGGTAACGACGATACTGCGTCTCACTTTCATAGTCGGCGTGAGCTCACCTCCTCCGATGGTGAACTCGGTTGGCAGCAGCGCCAGCCGCTTGATGCGCTCGTACTGCGCGAGCTCCCTATTCACGCCGTCGACGATCTCTTGATAGATCGCGTGAGTCTCCCGGCGCTCGCAGAGGGCCTCACGAGAAAGCGGAGGCACGCCTGCCGCGGCAAGACGAGGTGCGAGCACGGCAAAATCCGGCACGATGAGCACCGCAATGAACTGTCGCTGATCTCCGATGAGGATGGCTTCTGCAATGAGCGGATGTCTCTTGAGCAAGTCCTCGATGGGCTGCGGCGCAACGTGCTTGCCGCCGGAGGTAATCAGCAGGTCCTTCTTACGATCGGTGATCGTGAGATAGCCGTCCTCGCTCAAGGTCCCGATATCTCCCGTGCACAGCCAGCCGTCACGGAGCACATCGCCGGTCGGCTCGGCGTGCTTGTAGTAACCCTGCATGATGTTTGGGCCGCGCGCGAGAATCTCGCCGTCCTCGGCCGTGGCCAGCTCGACGTTGGGCACGGCACAGCCGACCGTGCCGAGGCGTGGCGCGTCGAGCGGGTTCACCGACAGCACCGGCGACGTCTCCGTCAGACCGTAGCCCTCGACGAGGAGCAGACCGATCGCGTGAAAGAACGCGCAGACGTCACGTGACAGTGGGGCGCTGCCGGAGACGAGCAGTCGCGCGCGGTTGGTCCCGGTGCGCGATCGTATCTTCGCGAACACGAGTCGGTCCGCGACGGCGTGCTGCAGCCGCAGGTGCAGCGGCGGCCGCCTGCGCTCCAGGCGGAGACGCGCCACGGCGTGACCACAGGCAAGCGCCCAGTCGAACAGCTTCCGCCGCGGCGCCGACGCTGCCGCGATCGTCTCCATCACACGCGCGTGCAGCTTTTCGAAGACGCGCGGCACGCCAGTCATCTGCGTGGGGCGCGTTCGCTTCAGGTCGCGGGCCAACGTGTCCATCGACTCCGCAAACATGATCGTCACGCCCTCGTAGAGGTAGATGTAGGCCACCGTTCGTTCGAAGGCGTGGCTGAGAGGAAGGAACGACAACGCGGTGTCGGCTGGGGAGCATCCCAGGATGTGACTGCAAGACACGACGTTCGACACGATATTGTGATGGCTGAGCATGACGCCCTTGGGCTCACCCGTCGTGCCGGACGTATAGATAATCGTGGCGAGGTCGCGGGGCTCCACGGCATCGGTTCGCCGCGCGAGCTCGGCGCGAGCGTCGGGCGTCGATGCGAGCAGCTCGCGTCCCCGCGTCGCCAAGTCAGCCAGCGCGATCATCGACCCGCTCACGCCAGCGGGCCTCGCGCCACCGGCCGCGGTCGGATCTTCGAGGTCAAATATCGCCATGCCCTCGAGATCGGGCAGGAGATGACGCACCTCCTGCACCTTGGCCGCTTGCGCGAGATCCGACGCGAACAGGAAGCGCGACTCGCTGTGCTCGAGGATGTACCGTGTTTGCCCGGATGCCAGCGTCGGATAGATAGGCACCGTCACGGCGCCAATCGACACGATGGCCAGGTCGGCCAACAGCCATTCGGGCCGGCTGGGAGCGAGGATAGCAACCCGATCACCTGGCTTGACCCCGCGCGCGATCAGCGCGAACGCGACGTGGTCGACGCGATCGCAAAACTCCGTGGTAGAGAACGTGTCGTCGCGCCCGTCGCGGCAGCGGCCGAGGAAGACGTCTCGCTGGAAGTCCGTGCGGACATACGCTGGGACGTCGGCAAGCGTGCTGATCTTTGCGGGAGCGGGTGCGGGAAATCGTGACGTCGCAACGGTCCGGGGCGCTGCCATGGGTGGTGTGCTCGAACCGGTTCTCGCGAGGATCGTGCGTCAGCCACGCGCCAGGATCGCGCTGACGATCACCAAGAATGTCGTGACCTGGATTCCGACGAGCCAGAGAAACTGCCGTGACATCTTATCGTTGAGGCTCTGACCCAGACGGTCTATCCTCTCGTCCAGACGATGTCCCTGGTCGTCCAACCGATGTCCCTGGCCGTCCAGCCGTTGGCTTAGATCGCGGATATCGTCACGGATATCTCGGATATCCTCACGGATGGCCATGAGCATGTGCGACTGTTCGACCATCTGACCCTCGAGGGAAGCAACCCTTTCCGGGAGCGCACCCATCCCGCACTTCCTGTAGCATAGCGTCGTCCGAGGAAATCCTCAAACGCGCAAGAACTCTCGCGAGCCCGCAGGGATCGCCAGTGAGCGCCGTGGGGCGCGGCCGCCAGGCCGCGGCCCGCAAGAACGGCATGCGCAGGATTCGTGCCAGACCAGTTGTCTGGGAAATCGCTGTCGTAGCGCGCGGTCTTTAGACCGCGCGTGCAAGGGCTCAAGTCGCCTCGCAGCAAATTGCAGCGATCAACCGTGGAGATCGTTGCCGATTCTGACACCAGGAAGTCGGACTACTGGCCTTTCGTACCGCCACGTTTCTCGACGAGTCGGATGTCGCCAATCACCATGTCGCGATCCACCGCCTTTACCATGTCGTAGATCGTGAGCGCGGTCACGGCGACAGCGGTCAGCGCCTCCATCTCTACGCCGGTTTGCGCGGTGGTGCGTGCCCTCGCTTCGATCTCGTAGCCATCAGGGCGTGCGCGGAGCTCCACGCCAGCGTGCGTGAGCGGTAATGGGTGGCACAGTGGAATGAGGCTGGCCGTTTGCTTGGCGGCCATCACACCAGCGACACGCGCCACTTGGAGCGGATCTCCCTTCGCAATCCGGCCGCTGCGGACGAGTCGCAGCGTCTCGCGGCTTAGCCGGATGTGCCCGCGCGCCACGGCTTCTCGTGCGGTAATCCGCTTCTCGCTCACATCGACCATCCGCACGCGTCCTCTGGCGTCCACATGTGACAACTCTCCGGTCGTCTCCTTCTTGCTCGCTCGCTTGCTCTTCAAACCCGCCCTCCAACCGCGAACCGCCACGGTCTCCCGTTTCCTGTTTCCCGTTTCCGGTTTCCTGAATCCTGATTCCTGATTCCTGATTCCTACTCTTCCCTTCCCTGCGCGAGGTAGAAGGACAAGCTTTCGAGTGACACGGTGAGGTCGACGTTCTTGAGCTTCACACCACGCGACACGCGAATCGGTGCCGGTGAGAAATTGAGAATGGCCTTGATGCCAGCCGTAGTCGCCAGATCGACGACCGCCTGGGCGGCGGCGGCAGGCACCGCATTCACCGCAATCTCAACGTGCTCCCGCTCGGCGACCCGCTCCAGATCGCGCAGGGATCGAATCGGAACGCCCGACTTCGAGTACCCGCCAATCTTCTCACGCATGATGTCGAAGAGCGCGACGATGTCGAAGCCGTCGTCTCGAAAGCCAGCGTAGTCGGCAAGCGCGAGCCCCAGGTTGCCGGCGCCCAGGATGACGACCTTGATTGCGCGATCCAATCCGAGAATCTCACGCAGGTGGCGCTTCAGGTCCTTGACGTAATACCCAACGCCGCGGATTCCGAACTCACCAAAGTATGCAAGGTCCTTTCGGATCTGCGCCGCATTCAAATGAAATTGCTCGGCGAGCGCCAACGAAGAGACCGTCTTGACACCGGCGATCTCGAGCGCCTCGAGGCACCGCAGATAGATGGAGAGTCGCGCGGTGGTGAGCTCCGAGATTTGATCGGTCACCGGGCGCGGGTGCGGTCGTCTGGCCACGAGCGCTTCATTCTAGCGCGAGCCACCGGGAAACGGGGTGGCGTTGCAGCCGCCTCCTCAGAGGACTACACTGTCTGCCTCGCGATGTCAGATACTCCTACTCCCGTCTCTCGCTGGTACGCGCTCTGGACGCGCTCTCGTCACGAGAAGGTCGTGCGCGACCGGCTTGCCGAGCAGGCCGTCGAGGTCTTCCTCCCGACCATCACGCGGTGGAGCCGTTGGCGGGACCGGAAGAAGGAGATCGATTGGCCGCTGTTCCCGGGCTACTGCTTCGCCCGGTTCGACGCCG
Source organism: Vicinamibacteraceae bacterium (assembly GCA_050742275.1). Lineage (GTDB taxonomy): Bacteria > Acidobacteriota > Vicinamibacteria > Vicinamibacterales > Vicinamibacteraceae > WHTT01. The sequence continues at coordinate 1,184 of JBOGIN010000796.1, read as the reverse complement.
CCGATCGGCTGGGCATCCTGAAGTGTGACGGTGTGGTGGCCATCGTCGGCGCGCACGGCACGCCCTCGCCGATTCCGGACGAGGAGATCGATGGCGTGCGCCAGCTCGTCGAAAGCGAGCTGTCCTACGGCCCCTGCCCTCTGATCAAGGAGGGAACCCCGGTCGTCGTGAGCCACGGGCCGCTCAAGGGCGTCATCGGGCGGTTGGTCCGCAAGGGGCCGCATGCCCGGCTCCTGATCTCGGTGGACCTCATTGGGCACGGCGCCAGCGTCCAGGTCGACGCCGCCGATGTGAGTATGCTCTAACCGAGTACTTGAAAAATTGCACGCCAGCGCCGGATCTCAGAGCTCGTCTGACACTCGAGCTTGACAGGTCTCGTCTACGGCGAGATCCTATGGGCCGTTTCTGTCGTATGACTTCTCCGGTATGGTATTTCCGCTGGCTCGATCAATGGCGGGTCCCCAATGCCGGCGCGATCGCAGATACTAGGAGTTCACCATGAAGCGATTTGTATCCAGCGCCTTGGTCGTCGCAATGGTGCTTGCCTACCAACCGTTGCCCCTCGCGGCCGCCCCTGCCTGGAACACCCAGGCGGGACGCATTTCCGGCAGAGCGCTCCTGCACAGCCAGGCGGCCCCCAACGCGGCCGCCCGTTTGCGGAGCCTGTCGACGGGCCAGCTCATCGCCACGACCGCGTCCAACGTGCAGGGCGGCTTTGACTTTCAAGGCCTGTCGGCGGGCAGCTATATTGTCGAGCTCGTGGGCGCGGATGGAAGGGTGCTCGGCACCAGCGCGCCTGTGACGTTGACCGCCACTTCGATGGCGGCCAGCAATGTGGCGGTGACCGCCATGGCGCCGCTGCCGAGCGTCCTGAGTCAGACGCCGGGGCAAACGCCCCAGGAGCCGCAGGATCGCCAACCGGCGGGCGCAGTGGCGGGCGGCAATAACCGGGCGTTGCTATGGGCGGTGCTCGGCGCCGCCGCGGCCTCGGCCATCGTCGTCGCCATCGTCGTCGCAGACGACGATGATGACGTCAGCCCGTCGATGTAACGGCGCGTCTCGTACGTCCCATCCCGGCTCTCCGCGGCCGGTCCGGTGTGCCGGGCCGGCCGTTTTTGTTTCGTGTCTGGCTAAAGTAATGTTGAGTTTACGCTTAGGGTGTTTGCTTAAGAGCAGTTCTGCGT
>JBOGIN010000795.1:0-4755 GCA_050742275.1 Vicinamibacteraceae bacterium | reverse complement strand
ACATACACTGACGCGCTGTGCACGCCGACGACATCGGGATGCTCTTCAATGACTCTCAAACATCTCTCTAGGTAGGTCGGCTCATAGAGGTCATCGTGCGCGGCCCATTTGAACAATGGTGCGCGCGAGAGGCTGAATACCCTGTCGAAGTTCGCATGGACGCCAAGATTTGCTTCGTTGCGGTAATAACGGATTCTAGGGTTGTCCCTTGCATGCCTCTCGCAAATCTCTCGCGTCCGATCGGTGGAAGCGTTATCGCAAATGACAATCTCGAAGTCTTGGAATGTTTGATGTCGTAACTCCGTCAGAAGCTCATCGATGAAATTCTCACCGTTGTAAACAGGTATGCCAATCGACAGCTTCGGCTGGGGCTCGTACACGATCCGGACGGTCCTCGATGAAAGGGCCTCGCGCTCCAACGGTTACAGACAGCTCATTGTGACGACACGCGGCAACCGGGTCAATTCCAAGCGTTCCCCGTGGACGAGGGGGCGCCTCTCTGCTATTCCGCACGCAGAGCAGTCGCCGGATCCACCCGCATCGCGCGGCTCGCGGGAATGTAGCACGCCAGCGCAGCCACGGCGCCGAGTACCAGCGACACGAGCAGGAACGTCGAGGGATCGAGCGGTGTCAGGCCGAAGAGGAGCCCTTCGAGGTACCGCGAGAGCAGCGCCGCACCCATGAGGCCGACGACCAACCCGACGCCGGCAAGCATGATGCCCTGACCGAGCACGAGGCGCAGCACCTCTTGCCCGCGCGCGCCGAGCGCCATCCGGATGCCGATCTCCCGCGTCCGTTGGCTGACCGAGTACGCCAGCACGCCGTAAATGCCGATGCTGGCCAGCGCAAGCGCCACCGCGGCGAACAGGCCCAGCACCGCCGCATAGAAGCGCGGCCGCGCTACCGAGTCCCAGACCTGTTGCTCGAGGCTGGCGACGTTGTCCATGGTGAGCTGCGCATCGAGCTGCTGTACGAGGCTGCGGACAGTGGAGGCCATGGCCACTGGGTCGCCGGCCGTCCGGACGGCGAAGAACATCCGCTCGGCGTCGCGCGGCATGGCCGCGGCGGCCTGACGATACTCCAAGTAGATCTCCGGCTGCGGGTCCGCATCGAGCCCGGCGTGGCGGACGTCGCCCACCACGCCGACGATGCGGAACGACGTCTCGGGACCGAGGCGGACGAGCTGTCCGAGCGGGCTCTGGTCCGCGAAGTAGCGACGCGCGAGCGCCTCGTTGATCAGCATGACGGGGGGCTGCCCTTCTCGGTCCTGCTCGGTGAACGCGCGGCCGGCCACCACGTCGAGCCCCATCGCCGGCACGTAGCCGGCGCTCACCACGCGGTTGTCGGCAAAGGTCATCTCCTCGGGACGCGTGGGCTGAGGCCTCCCTTGAATGTTCACCGACAGCCGCATGATCCCGCCCTGCAGCGGCAGCGTGTTTGCGAGCCCTGCCTCCCGCACGCCAGGTGTGGATCGCAGGCGAGACAGCAACTGGTCGTAGAACGTCCGTCGGGCGGCGTCGGGGTACCGCGCCTGCGGCAGCGCCACCTGGAACGTGAGCACGTTGCGCGCGTCGTAGCCGGGATCCACGGCGGCGAGCTTCGCGAAGCTCCCAATCAAGAGGCCAGCGCCGATGAGCAGGACGGTCGCCAGCGCGATCTCACCGGCGGCGAGCAGCGCGCGCGTCCGATTGCGCCGGAAGAGATCGAAGCCGACCGCCCCACTCCTTCCACCCTCCCTGAGCGCCAACGTGCTGCTCTGCCTCGAGAGGCGCAGGGCGGGCGCCAGGCCGAAGACCACGCCGGTCACGAGCGAGATGACGAGGGTGAACGCGAGCGCCGCTCGGTCGACGGCAATCTCCTCAAGACGCGGAAAGTTGCTCGGCGCCAGCAGGACCAGCAGCTTCACGCCGCCGCTCGCGAGCAGCGTTCCCACGATGCCGCCAGCCAGGGCAAGGAGAGCGCTCTCGGTGAGCAGCTGGCGGACCAACCGCCCGCGGCCGGCGCCCAGCGCGCCTCGAACCGCCAACTCCTGCTGCCGGCCTGCCGCACGCGCCAGCAGCAGGTTCGCGACGTTCGCGCAGGCGATCAAGAGCACCAATCCGACCGCCACGAGCAGCACGAGGAGCGCCGGTCGGACCGGCGCCACTAACGCATCCTGCACACTCACGAGGTCGATTGACACCGTGCCGGGCTGACCGAGAGGGCCTGCTGGACCGGGACGTGGACCTGGCCCGGGGGCGGATCCACGCAGCACCGGCGCAGCGCCACCGGGCCCTCGGCGAGCCGATCCTGGGCCAGCCGGCCCGCGATCCACCTCTCCCGCCGCCGCGCGATCGACCTCCGTCTCCGCCGCGCGGAGCTGCCGAAAGATGATGTTGGCTTCCTGCGTCGCCTGCTCGATCGTGACGCCGCTCCGCACGCGCGCCATCGCCTGTGCGATTTGCACGAGGCGCTGGCCCGGCGTCGGAGCAACGGTTTCTACCGTAAACGGCGTCCAGTAGAGCGCGTCGGGATCGGGGAACTGAAAGCTCTCCGGCATCACGCCAATAACGGTATAGCCCCGGTCGTCGAGCAGGACCGGCCGGCCGACGACGGCTGGATCGCCGGCAAAGTAGCGTCGCCAGGCCGTGTGGCTCAGCACGACCACGGCGTCGTTGCCTGGCCGATCCTCGGTCTTGTCGAACACACGGCCGAGGAGCGGGCGCACGCCAAGCATGGCAAACACCGCGGGAGAAACGCTCGAGCCCACGAGGTGCACGGGCTCCGCTCGCCCGGTGAGCGTCACGGAGTCCGGCCCGTACAACGCCATGTGCGACAGCGTCTGCGTGCGATCGCGCCAGACCTGAAAGTCCTCCGTGGACACACCCGAGAGCTGCTGCGGCATGCCAGTCGGCGCGCCCGTGCGATTCTGAACGATCCGCACCAGCTGGTTGGCATCCCGATACGGCAGGGGGCGCAGCAAGACCGCATTGACGATGCTGAAGATGGCGGTGTTGGCGCCGATCCCGAGGGCGAGGGTCAGGATCGCCACGAGCGAGAACAACCGGTTCCGCAGAAGGATTCGTACGCCGTAGCGAAGGTCCTGCCAGATCATCTCGACCAGGGGAAGGGTGTTCATCTCGTAAATCTCCTCACGGATCCGGAGGGGGCGTCCCAGCTTGCGGTGCGCGGCGCGCCTGGCCTCGTCGATGCTCATGCCGCGGGCGACGTTGTCGTCGATCTCGTGGGCCAGATAGTCGTCGAGCTCTTTCGCGCGCTCGGCGTCCCACTGCCCGCGTCGCCAGAAGCGTGACACGCTCATATCGCTCAGTCGGCGGGACGGAGAATCCGATTGACCGCGCGGACGATCTCGTCCCACCGGGAGGTCTGCGCCGCAAGCTGTGCGCGTCCCTTGTATGTAAGACGGTAATAGCGGGCGCGGCGGTTGTTCTCCGAGGTGCCCCAGAACGAGGCAATCCAGCCGCGACCTTCGAGCCTGTGGAGCGCCGGATACAACGATCCGTGCTCCACCTGGAGCACCTCCTCAGACCGGTGCTCGATCGCGTGGGCAATGGTGTGCCCATGCGCTGGCCCCAGGGCGAGCGTCTTGAGCACCAAGAGGTCGAGCGTCCCCTGGAGCAGCTCTCCGTGCATCGGCACGCTGCCGCGCTTCGGCATCGCTCTTCAGAAGATAATCTACCTGAGTGTGACTGTCTATGGAAAAGGGGGCTGTCCCCTTTTCAGAAAACGGGGGCCGTCCCCTTTCCGTTAAGATGGCGCATGCGCTGCCGATTGCTCGTCACGCTCTTGTTGCTGGCGCCGCTTGGTTCGCACGCTGCCGTCGCCGCCGATCCACTCGCCGCGCGAATCGCCGAGATCACGAAGGGCTTCAAGGGAACCGTCGTCCTCTACGCCAAGAACCTCAGAACCGGCCGGGCGATCGCGTCGAACCCGGACGCGCGCGTGCGGACGGCCAGCACGATCAAGCTGCCCATCCTGTGCACGCTGGAATCGCTCGTGACGCAGGGCAAGGTGAAGTGGGACGAGCGGCTGGTTCTCGCGCCAGAGGACAAGGTCTCCGGCTCCGGCGTCCTCCAGAGCCTGGCCGACGACACCGACCTCACCGTCCGCAACCTCGCCATCCTGATGATCATCGTCAGCGACAACAGCGCGACGAATCTGCTCATCGATCGCATCGGCGCTGACACGGTTAACGCATACCTCGACTCGATTGGCCTGACGACGACACGGTTGAATCGCAAGATCCTCGGCGATGCGCCGCCCAGCGGCTGGAGCAAGGCCGGGCTGATGGAGAAAAACAAGCGCTTCGGTCTCGGCGTGTCGACGCCGCGTGAGATGGTGACGCTGCTCGAGCGGCTGCATCAGGGCAAGATGGTGAGCGCCGCGGCGTCGAAGGACGTCATCGGCATCCTGAAGGAGCAGCAGGTCACCGCATCGATGGGGCGGCACGCTCCCGAGGAATGGACAATCGCCAGCAAGAGCGGCTCGCTCAACGCGCTCAGGAGCGACGTGGGCCTCATCTACAGCAGCGGCGACCCGATTGCGCTCGCCGTCACGGTCGACGACATGCCGGTCGCCGACTACTCCCCGGACAACGTCGGAGAGAAGCTGATCTGGCAGCTCACCGAGGCGATCGTGCAAGGTCTCTCGTAGCGCAACGGACTGGCGCTTACGCAGAACTCTCGTGCGGCTCGCCTCGTCCTTCGGGATATGGGGTAACACCTTCATTCGATACGTAGCGAGGGGCCTTTAGGC
>JBOGIN010000794.1:0-5274 GCA_050742275.1 Vicinamibacteraceae bacterium | reverse complement strand
CCTTGAACGTGGAAGATCTCATCGCACAGCTCACCATCGAGGCCCGTGACGACATCCAGGCGCTGCTGCAGGCGCGGCATCGGCGTCAGGCGCAGGTCGCCCGCGGGGAGGATCGGTACGACTTCTTGGACGGCGGGGTCACGATCGACGATCCGGACGGCAATCGCGCCACGGTATCGGCGATTCGCAGCGGCATGCTCGATGCCTTCATGGGACGCACGACCGCGGCGGCGTGGCAGGTCGCCCCGAGTCAGCCGATTCCGGACGAGGTGACGAGACCCGGCCTCGAGGGCACCGGTCCGTGCATCGACCTGGGCATGGCCATGGGCGCGCTCAACAGCGGCGCCTCGTCATGGATGTGGGATTGGGAAGATGCCGGTGGCGACTATCGTGATCAGCTCTATCGAGCCTGGCGACATCTCAAACAGATTCTCGCCCATGAGTGGGTCGGCCGGACGTTCGAGCATCCAACGAAGGTGCGGACGGACGCGCAGGGGCGTAGCGTGCCGCGCCGGTACACGATTGACGTGCCGCCCGACAAATGGCCGACGATCTTTCACCGCGTACCTGGCCTGCATCTCCGCAATCGGCAGATCACCATCGACAGACGAGAGACGCCGGCCATCATTCCCGCCCTCGTGATCCACGCCCTCAACAACTATGACGCCCAGAAGCGACATGGATCTGGAATCTACTACTACGTCCCGAAGATCGAGAGCTGGCAGGAAGCGCAGCTCGTGGGACGGCTCCTCAAATCGCTCGAGGCCGCCATGGGCGTGGCGCGCGGATCGTTGAAGATCAAGATGCTCAACGAGCGGGCCGAGTTCGTGCTGCAGCAGGAGGTGATTCAGTGGGTCCTGCGGGAGAACCTGATTGGACCGAATGTCGGCCGCTGGGACTATCTGAACAGTCGCGAGGACATGTTCCACCACGACCCTGACATGGTGATCCCCAACCCTGGCGCGGTGACGATGACCGAGCCGACGATGACCGGTTATACGAGACGGAACGCGTTGCTGGCGCTGCTGGCTGGCGCCATGCCGATTGGCGGCATGGCGGCGCAAATGCAGAACCCGCGTGCGCCGGAGAACGACCAGAAGGCGCTACGCGACATCTGGTTCGACAAGCTGCGTGAGCGGCTGACCGGTCTTTTCATCATCAACGGCACGCTCTACGACACCTACCGTCAGAGCTGGGTGGCGACCGTCACGCCTGCCTACGTGGCCGCAGGACGCGAGCCGCTCGTCGCCGATCTCGACGAGCTGGAGCGCATCGTCGGCACGGCCACCGCCGACGAGCGTGCCCGGCTGGAAGCGCTGGGTCTCCTGACCAACGGCCGGATTATGCCGCTCGAGCTCACGGAGCGCGACCTGGCCGCCGAGACGCTGTTCTCGGACGAGGCGCGCACCGAGCTGCTGGCGCGGCCCAAGGGACCGACGACCGAAGACGGGCTCCGGCACGCGATGTACATGGCGACCGAGTACATGTATCAGCAGCTTCACGGCAACAACGCCGCGGCCATTGACGATCCCACGACCGGCCTCCGGTTCATGAACGACCTGGCGACGTACGAGATCTTCTGGCACTTCCTGTACCTCACCGTGCGCCACGGGGTCCGCCTGGACGAGGGCGGGCGCTACTCGAAGGCCGGCGATCGTGTCTCGCCGGAGCTCTTTCTCCGGCTGTTGGACGAGCGGCGCGAGACGGTCAAGCAGCTCTTTGCGAAGTTGCGCATCGCCTACGAAGAGACCGACGCCGAGCTCGTCCTCGAGATCCTTCGTCGTCAGGTGGTGGAAACGGCGCAGGACGGCCGCATCGTCGCGCAGCCGCGGTGGATCAAGTACGGATCGCGCGTGCTGCTCTCGTTGATCGAGCAGAGCCAAAGGGACCGCCAAGCCATTCTCGACGGGATCCTCAGCGAGCGGCAGGAGCTCGTCGCGCGAGTCGAGCAGGCGCCGGACGCGGAGAGCCGGGCGCTCGCGCTGCGCGCGCTGCAGGCCCGCGACTACGTGTACGATGTCTTTGTGCCGGTGTATGGCCGCGCGGAAGTCCGCAGCGTGACGACCGCCTCCTGATCAGGCAGGACAGGATGGGTAGACGCAAGACATGGATCGACCCGGCGAACTGGGCCAGTCTCAAGCCGTTCGGCATCGGTGAGAGACGCCCCAACAACTACGCCGAGATCGTCAAGGCCGTCAGAGAGAATCGGCGCCAGCTTGGGTACGCCTGGCGCATCTTGCGGCACGGCACATGTGACGGCTGTGCGCTCGGCACGAAGGGGATGCGCGACTGGACGATGCGCGAGGTCCACCTCTGCAACATCCGCCTCCGCCTGCTCCGGCTCAACACGATGCCTCCGCTCGACGCCAGCTGGCCGAACGACGTCGGCATACTGGCAGGGAAGTCGAGCGCCGAGCTGCGTGAGCTCGGCCGCCTGCCGTACCCGCTGCTCCGAAGAAAGGGTGAGCAACGGTTCGCTCACATCTCCTGGGACGAGGCGCTCGAGCTCGCGGCAGAACGTCTGCGAAAGACGGAGCCAAGCCGAGTCGCCGCGTACCTGACGAGTCGCGGACAGCCCAACGAGAATTACTTCGCGGCACAGAAAGCAGTCCGCGCGCTCGGAACCAACTCCATCGACAACGCCGCGCGCGTGTGTCATTCCCCCAGTACCTTCGGCCTCAAGGGTGCGCTCGGCGTGGCCGCCACGACCTGTTCGTATTCCGATTGGATCGGGAGCGACCTCATCGTCTTCATTGGCTCGAATGTCGCCAACAATCAGCCGGTCGCGATGAAGTATCTCTATCACGCCAAGAAGGCGGGCACGAAGGTCGTGTGCATCAACCCCTACCGCGAGCCAGGAATGGAGCGCTACTGGGTGCCGTCCAACATCGAGAGCGCCCTCTTCGGCACGAAGATCACCGACCGGTTCTTCCAGGTCAATGTCGGAGGCGATATCGGCTTCCTGATCGGCGTCCTCAAGCACATGGTCGACAACCGGTGGGTGGACCAGCGCTTCATCAGCGAGCACACCACGGGATTCGAAGATGTGCGGGCGGCGTTGGACCGGCACGGCTGGCAAGCGCTGGAGGCGGCGTCGGGGAGCACCGAACGGGAGATGCGCCTGCTCGCGGAGCTCCTTCGCGATGCGGACACGGCGGTCTTCGTGTGGAGCATGGGGATCACCCAGCACGACTGCGGCGAGGACAACGTCCGCGCCATCATCAACCTCGGTCTGACCAAGGGGTTCGTTGGCCGTCCCAAGTGCGGTCTCATGCCGATCCGCGGGCACTCCGGCGTGCAGGGCGGCGCGGAGATGGGAGCGTATTCGACCGTTCTTCCCGGGGGCGCGCCGATTACCGAGGAAGGGGCCAGTCGCTTCAGCGACTTGTGGGGCTTTTCCGTGCCGACTGCCGTCGGGCTCACCGCGCCGGAGATGATCGACGCCGCGCACGACGGAAAGCTCGACGTGTTCTTGAGCTCCGGCGGCAACTTCCTCGAGGTGCTGCCCGATCCTGACTACTGTCGTACCGCGCTGGCCCGAATCCCGCTACGCATCCACATCGACATTTGTTTGTCGTCGCAAATGCTGGTCGATCCGGTCGACGCCGTGCTGCTGCTGCCAGCCGAAACGCGGTACGAGATGGCCGGTGGCGTCACCGAAACATCCACGGAGCGGCGGATCATCTTCAGTCCCGAGATCCCAGGTCCACGGATTGCGGGACGCGTGGCCCGAGTATCGGATTTTCGGCGAGATCGCCGCGCGCACACGCCCGGAGTTGGCGGGCGCTGTCCGCTACGACAGCACCCGCGCCATCCGCGACGACATCGCGAGAACGATTCCGTCGTACGCCGGGATCGAGAAGCTGGAAGGGTTCGGCGATTCCTTTCAGTACGGCGGGCCGCATCTTTGTGCGAACTGGACGTTCCCGACGGATGACGGCCGCGCGCGCTTCTCCGTGGTGCCTGTGCCCGATCGCTCTCGGCCCGACGGGACGTTCGTCGTGTCCACCAGGCGGGGCAAGCAGTTCAACAGCATGGTGCACGAACGGACGGACGCGCTCACTGGTGCCGCGCGCGACGCCGTGCTGATGAACCCCCACGACGCCGATCGGCTCGGCTTCTCGGACGGTGATCGCGTTGCGCTCACCAGTGACGCGGGCTCCCTGACCGGGCACGTCGTTCGTGCGCCAGTGGCGCCGGGAAACCTGCAGGTGCACTGGCCGGAAGGGGAAGTGTTGATCGACCGCAGGCGTCGTTCGCCACAGGGAAAGATCCCGGACTACAACGCGGTGGTTCGGCTGGCAGCGCCGGAGCGGGAAGAGGGCGGCAGGCGGGAGGCGGAATGACGAAGGAGCACACGCCGGGACGGTGGGGTATCGCGGCAGCCGCCGTCCTCCTCCAGCTCGCCCTTGGCGCCGTGTACGCCTGGAGCACGTTCTCGCGCGCGCTCCAGAGCGAGGAGTCGCGATTCGCGCTCAGCGCATCGCAGGCGGCGCTGCCCTTCTCCGTGACCATCGCGATGATCTTTCTCGGCACGTACATCGGCGGCCGGATTCAGGACGTCAAGGGACCGCGCATCGTTGCCCTCGTTGGCGGCGTGGTCTACGCCGCAGGCATTCTGCTGGCTGGCCTCTCCAGTAGCGACAGCCAGTTATGGCTGCTGATTCTTGGCTACGGCGTGATTGCCGGCTTTGGTCTCGGCCTCGGCTACATCGTGCCGGTGGCCATGCTGCAGAAGTGGTTTCCCGACAAGCGCGGTCTCATCACCGGTATCGCTGTTGGCGGATTCGGCTTCGGAGCGGTGATCACGTCACCCATCGCCCAGGCGCTGGTCGAGGTCTATCCGGAGGTGCCAACCCGCGCGTTTCTCTGGCTCGGCTTCGCGTATCTCGTCATGACGTCGGTGGGTGCCGCGTTCTTCCGCAATCCGCCGGAGGGCTACCTCGTCCCGGGCTGGACGCCGTCAAGCCGTGGGCGGGTGGCTCGCACTGCGCACGAATACACGGAACGTGAAGCGCTTCGCACGTCCCAGTGGTTCATGCTCACGGCCATTCTCACGCTCAACGTGACCGCGGGGATCGCATTGATCTCCGTTGCCACCTCCGCAGCGACCGACATCGCCGGATACAGCGCGGCAGGCGCGGCGACCTTCACGGGCGTCATGGGGCTCTTCAACGGTGGCGGACGAGTGTTCTGGGGATGGCTGTCCGAGCGAACCGGGCGGATGGGCGCCTTCGTGGCCATGCTCGCGGTGCAGGGCGTGTGCTTCCTGAT
>JBOGIN010000793.1:0-4427 GCA_050742275.1 Vicinamibacteraceae bacterium | reverse complement strand
GATCACCACACGGCGCCGTACTCGCTGACCGAAGAGTTCGTGGCCGTCTATCGCATGCACCCGCTGATCCCCGACGAATTCGTGCTGCGGTCGTCGAAGACGGGCGAGGTGCTGGCGCGATACGAGCTGCCGGATGTCTCGGGCCGCAAGTCGCGCCCGATCCTCGAGCGCGTCTCCATGACTGATCTGTTCTATTCGTTTGGGGTAGCGCACCCGGGAGCGGTGACGCTCCACAACTACCCGAAGCACCTCCAGAACCTCCGTCGCGAGAACGGCGAGCACCTGGATCTGGCGGCGGTCGACATCCTGCGCGACCGCGAGCGCGGCGTGCCGCGTTACAACGAGTTCCGGCGACTGCTCCGCAAGGAGCCGGTCGAGTCGTTCGAGGAGCTCACCGACAATCCCACGTGGCGCGAGGAGATTCGCAAGGTCTACAACGGCGACCTCGAGCAGGTGGATCTCATGACGGGCCTCTATGCCGAGCCGCTGCCCGAAGGCTTCGGCTTCAGCGAGACGGCGTTCCGGATCTTCGTGCTGATGGCCTCGCGGCGGCTCAAGAGCGATCGCTTCTTCACGGACGACTATCGGCCCGAGATTTACACGGAGCTCGGCCTGAGCTACATCCGTGAGAACGGCATGGCGAGCGTGCTGAAGCGGCACCTTCCGGATCTCGCGCCGGCGCTCGAAGGGCTGGAGAATCCGTTCGCGCCGTGGCGCGTCGTGGAAGGTTAGGTGGCCTCATGGAGATTGCGCCAGGGCTCCACAGTCTCGGTCAAAAGGAGGGTGGGCATGTCCACGCCTTCCTGCTGGACGATGGCACAGGTCTCACTCTCATCGACACGATGTACGACGATGATGCGCGCGTCGTTTTGGAGTACATCGGCCGTCTCGGCAAGCAGCCGGCCGATCTCCAGCGGATCATCCTCACGCACGCGCACAAGTCGCATCTCGGCGGTCTCGCGGCGCTGAAGCGCGCGAGCGGGGCAACCGTCTATTCACACGATTGGGAAGCGGACATCATCGCAGGTAAGCGGCCGCCAGAGCGGGTGGGACTCTTCCCGAAGCCTCCGCTTGCGGTCTACCATCTTCAGGCCGGGCTGGCGCTCGGCCTGGGGCATCACGCCCCGTGTGACGTGGATCAGAACCTCGCGAGTGGTGACCACGTGGGACCCCTCGAAGTCGTGCCCACGCCTGGCCACACGCCTGGTTCGCTCTCGTTCTGGTGGCCCGAACGCCGCGCGCTGTTTTGTGGCGATGTCCTTGTCACCTGGCCGACGCTGGCGCCTGGATGGCCCGGCCTCACGCTAGACGAGGCGGGCAATCTTCAATCGGCGAGGCAGCTCACCGACTTCGGCAACGCCGAGCTGCTCTGCGTTGGCCATGGAGAGCCGATCGTTGGCGGGGCGGCCGAACAGTTGAGAGCGCTCGTCTCCCGATCTCCTGTCCTATAGTTCGAGCTGCGACCAGTTCCCACGACCGGAGAAACATGTCGGCGATCTCGTCGTCTACTTCTCGAGCGAGGATGATTTGGTGAACGAGACGAGGGCCACACTAGCCTAGAAGAAGGTATGTCCGCATTGTCACTGCAGGCGCCGGCGCAGCCATGCCGTGACGGCGGGCTTGGTCTGACCTGGGACGTCGAGCTTCTCGTCAATGCGACCTCTGGGCGGGTCGCCGAGTCGTCGGCGTCGGATTGAAATCATGAGCTTGACGCAGGTGCCGTCGTAAGGAGATGAGGAGATCGCGAACTTACCGCCGAGCGCGTGAGCCCGGCGCTCCATGCTCGCCAGGCCGTTTCCCTGCCCAGCCTGCTCTTCGAGAATAAACCCCCTGCCGTCGTCCCGAACCACCAGCGCAAGACACGCGGCGTCGACCGTCAGTGTGACCTCTGCGGTGGTACACGCGGCATGTCGAACGACGTTGTTGACCGCTTCCTTGAAGATCAGGAACACTTCACGGCGAATATCGGCGCCGAGGACGGGGCCCTCGTCTTCGACAGGTGCCGTGAAATGAAGGTCGATGTCCCGCGCCGTGAACACATCGCTCGCGAAGCGCCGCATCCGCAGCACCAAATCGTGCAGCCGGTCCTTCGTGGGATCGACGGCCCACACGATGTCGCTCATCGAATCAACCGATTCCTGAGAGACATCGGCGATGGACGCCAAGCAGGTGGCGAGCTCGGGTGAGCTCGCTGCCACCTGTTGTGACGTCATGCCGCTCAAGAGGGCAATCTTGGAAAGGTTCGAGCCGATGTCGTCGTGAAGATCCGTTGCAATGCGCACGCGCACGCGCTCGAGCTCGAGGAGACGCGACACACGGTAGCGGTGGATGACCACGGCCAGCGCACCAACGGACAGGGTGCAGAGTAGCAGGAACCACGAGCGAGCCCAGATGGGCGGGGAAACCAGGAACGCCACGCGCGCCGCTGACCCGGCATCGCGCCGGCCACGGCTCACGGTCCGTACCTGGAACTCATACGTTCCCGGCGCGAGGTGTCCGTACGTCACGCGACGCTGATCGGTCGGCGGATGCCAGTGCTCGTCGATGCCGTTGAGACGGTATTGAAACTGGAGCTGATTCGGCGTGTGAAACACGAGGGCGAGGAAATCGATCTCCAGACTGCGATGCGTGGCGTGCAATCGCAGGTCTGCAACCTCCGCCTGGCCGAGATCATCGATCGTCTCTGCTATACCGTCGATGCGAACGCCCCCGATCAGCGCTGGCGGAGTCTGGTGAACCGGCTCCCTGCGCGGCGTGAGCCGTGAGAGCCCGTTGTAGGTGCCAAACCAGATGTCGCCACGAGCGTCGCGAAAGGCGGCGGTGGTCAACATCTGTGCGAGACCGTCGCTCCGCGAATAGTGCGTCACGTCATGCGTTGTGGGATCGAGGCGATCCACGCCATCCATCGTTCCCACGTACAAACGACGTTGGTCGTCTTCCACAAACACTCGGCCGATACCGCTGAGGCGCTGCACTGTCGTCAACGGCTCGAAGTGGACTCGGTCTGCGTTGGGCTGGTCCACGCGGAGCACCGCGTTGTTCGTGCCGACCCAGAGGCGACCCGAGCGGTCGACGTAGATCGCGCCACTGCTCGCGTCGGGCTCGAGCGATGTGCCGTCGTCGTGCGTTGCGAACCACTCGAATCTGCCGCGACGATAACGTGCGACACCTTCGCCCCAGAACGCAATCCACACGTTGCCCGCATGATCTTCAGCAAACGATCCAGCGGTCGCGTATGGCTGGAGGCCGTGTTGGTCGGAATATCGATGGAACATCGAGGTCGCTCGATTCCACCGAGTGACCACTTCCCGTCCGGTCACACGCGCGCCGATCCAGATATCGCCGCGAGAATCCTCGAACAGGGTCCGGATGTCGCCAGGCGCGAGCCCGTCACGCGTCGTGTACGCAGATGTGGGGATCGTGGTGGCAAGGTCGGCCACCGTCTTGGTCCTGGGATAGCGATACAGCGTGCCGCCTATGGCCAACCACCACTCGCCTCGGTGGTCATGCAGCACGACTGTACGGCTGCTCCGCTCAGTGCCGTCTGCCGGGAGCTTGAGCCGTATGCTCCGGAAGCGCGTGCCATCGAAGACGTTGAGTGTTTGGTTTTGTGTTGCCACGCAGAGCTCGCCCGCCCCGCTCTCGAGGATGCGGTAGACGAGCGTTCCACCGAGCCCGTCCTGTTCGTCGTAGGTCACGAGCCCGTTGCCCGCGACACGGATCGCTCCATCGGCGCGTCCTATCCAGATATTGCCGCCAGCATCCTCTGAGATGGCCGTCACCGCTGACGCGCTGATCCCCTGCTCGCTATTGTAGGTACGCAGGCGGTCCTGATCGAACGTGCTCAGGCCGGCCTCCGTGCCAATCCAGATCCGACCATCCTTTGACTGCTGCAGTGCGTACACGACGTCGGCGGCCAAGCCATCACGAGTACTGTAGGCATGCAGCCGATCGAAGCCGGCGTCGACGGTTGGTGACGTGGCGACGCGTGGCTTGACCACGAGGAGGCCGCGCTGGTGTCCAATCCACAGCCGCTCGTCGGCATCCTCCATCAGCGCCCACACGTGATCGACCAAGTGCACCGGTCGAATGGTATGACGCTCGACGCGACCGTCGGCGCGAAGTCGGATGAGGCCCACGGAGGTCCCGATCCAGAAGCTGCCCCGAGCATCCTCGAGCATGGTCCACACTTGCAGATCGTGTCCGCCAAGCTCGCTCGGTACCTTGAGACGCTGAAACACCGGAAACGAACGCGTCTCGTCCAACCAGAACAGACCCTCATCCGTTCCTGCCCAAATGCGTCCTGCACGATTCCGATACAGCACGTTGACGCGGTTCGTTTTGGCGTTATCGCCGACTCGGATCATCCGGATTCGACGCGCCGAGTGGCTGCCCCTATCGGGGACCGTCTGCGTGAACAGCCCAAC
>JBOGIN010000792.1:0-4087 GCA_050742275.1 Vicinamibacteraceae bacterium | reverse complement strand
GCGCCCACGGAGCGCACGCCGGGCAAGCCGCGGAGCCGCTCGAGCGCCCGAAGGTGGAACGCCTGCGCTTCGGCTCGCGTCTCGTAGCGCGCAGAGGGAAGGCCCAGCTCGAACGTGAGCGCATTCGAGAGCGCTGATACCCGGCTCCGCTGATCGCGATCCTGGGATCGCCGATCCCGATCGTCGTCAACCCTGTCAACCAATAGGGGCTCTTTACCGAGCCGATCGAGGTAGGCGGTCCCGCGTTCTCTACCTTCTCTGCGCTGCATTGCTCTCCGTTACTAGGCGTGCGAGTTTCCTGGGACGGCAGTTCCGCACCACGGTGCGCGTGATTCGCGCAGCCTGCGCAGTCGGGATCACCGAACATCTCGAGCGAGTGGTGTTGATGGATCCGATGTCCGTCACGAGCGCCCGCCATTGGATGGATCTGTACCGACGCCAACGGCGGCGGCTCGATCGAAGCGTCTTCCCAATCGCTCTCGTGATCTCGGCAGCGATCCACGTGTTGGTCCTGAGTCTGCGGCTGGACGTACCGATCACGAATCGGGATGCCGTCATCACCTCCCGTACGTGGACGGCGGGGCGTTTGCAAGCAATTCACATCTACGATGTTGTCGCCGTCGAGGACGCCACGCCGTCACCACGCACAGCAATCGCGAGGGACCTGACGTCCGGCTCAGGCCAGCGGTGGCCGAACTCGAGGCGTTGTTGACTGACGATCGATCCGACATGGCGATGCCAGTGTCACGCGTTTCGATCGCGGAGCGGATCGCTGCGCGGCCGGGCGACGCGCGGCTTTCGGCACGTGCGCGTGCCGAGGTCAGTCCGGTGGATATCGCGCGCGGCCGTTTCTACGCCTCGATCGCTCCATACCGCGACTCCATTGCGGCTAGGTTGGAGGCACACCGGCGTGCAACCGACTGGACGCGCACGGATGCGAGTGGTGGGCGCTGGGGTGTTTCGCCCGACACGATCCATCTCGGCAACGTCACACTTTCGCCTTGTAAGCGATTCGTCCTCATCCTGTCCCCTTTCACGTGCGAGTTCCGAGTTTTGCCCGGCCGGCGTGATCAGCATGCCCACCGCCTGGGTTCGTTCAATGAGATCCAGCAGCAGAGGGCCAGCGCAGAAGTCTCGAAGATCCTTGAGGAACGTATCCGCGCGATCCGCGTGCGCACTGCCGCCCGGCGGGACTCGACAGGGGAAATGCCGCGCTGACACAGCCCATCGCAATGGGCGGCGCAACGCGAGAGTCGGGCCGCTGCGCTCCCCTCGCCCGCTAAACGCCTTTCCTGAGCGCCGCGGTCGGTTGGATTCGGAGCGCCCGCATCGCGGGTACCGCGCAAGCGAGCAGACCGACCGTCATCATCAGCGCGGCGACCGCGAGCTCGACCCCCATCGCATCGAAATAGCTGGGACCGACGATTGCGTAGTTCGGCGCGACGAGCGACTCTCCCTTTGACGGCTCATAGCCTTCCGGTCTGATCACCTGTCGCCACGGTCCCGACCGAATGGCAGCTGGGTCGTCACGCCGGCGGCAGTCACACCTGGCAGTGCTCGAACCTGCCTCAGTAGCTTGTCGGTGAATTGACGTTGTGCCTCGTTGCCGGGGATACCGTGCGTCCGGAAGGGAAATATCGCCTGTGAGCAGGCCCTCCGGCTCAAACCCAGGATCCACTTCGAGCGCTGCCTGATCGCGCTTCCAGCTCAGGTAATCGGGGTACGAGATGTTGCGCTGGCTCACGTTCCACTCCGGCTTCCGCGCGTAGATCACAGCGAGCTCTTCCGCAGCCGGATACGGAAGTGCACGCAGCAGCACCGAATTGACGACGGTGACGATTCCGGTCAGGGCGCCAATGCCGAGACCTAGCGTCAGCACCGCCACCGCCACGAAGCCAGGCGAGCGGCGGAACCCGCGGATCGCGTAGCGGCCATCGCTAACGACGTCGTCCAACCATCGGAAGGACCGCTCGTCCCTTACCGATTCGCTCCATGCCTCCACACCGCCGAACGCCACAAGAGCGCGTCGCCGTGCCTCCTCGGCGCTCAGCCCGTCGCGCATGTTCTTCTCCGTCTCGAGCTCGATGTGGAATGCAAGCTCATCGCGCAGCTCGCGTTCCTTCGAGTCGCGACCTACGAGCGATCGCAGCCGGGACAGGAACCTATAGATCATGTCCATCGCGCTTGCTCCGTCATTCGATGTCCAGAATCAACTCGACCGCGCCGACGTAGCGACGCCATTGCGCCATCTCAGCCAATTCCAGCGGCGACGCCATGCTCTCGTCGCCCGTCGACACGATCCGGTTCACCACCGCAAACAGCTCCGACGGATCCGCGTACGGCAGCGGACGCAGCAGGACGCCGTCCACCAGGGACACGATCGTCACCGTCGCGCCGATCCCCAGCGCCAGCGTCGCCAGCGCAGCCATCGCAAGCCACGCTGACGACCCAAGGACCGCAGCGCCACCGCCGCGTCCTGCCACACTGTGCCGAGCCACTCGTTCATCGCAAACACCTTCTCTCGATCACGCGCCGTTCGGTAGAGTTCCCAGTGCTGATGGGCTCACGCAGGGCGGATCACGCGCTGCTGCTCCGCAGCGGACGCGGTAACACCGGCGGAGCCGGGCTGGGGCGCGCACGCGGCGGACTTGTCGTCGCACAGGTCGCTCTTGTCGCTGTGCTACTGGTGGCGGCGGGCCTGCTTGGCAGGAGTCTGTGGAAGCTGCAACGCGTGGAGTTGGGATTTGACCTCGACGGCGTGCTTGCGATCACGGTCGCGCGCGCGAAGCAGATGTCTCCGGGCACCGATGAGGCGCGGCGGCTATTCCTCGACGAACTGGTCGCCGAGGCGCAGACCGTGGCTGGTGTTACGGCGGCGGGAATGGTGCAGCACCTGCCGCTGACGGGCGAGCGGTCCACTACCGGCTATGCGGTCGAAGGCACAGAAATCACCGGCGGCATGGACTTACGCGTGGCGGGGGGCGACTTCTTCGCCGCCTCCGGCACAGCGGTCGTGGCGGGGCGCTCGTTCACACCGGCCGATAATGCGGCCGCGCCGAATGTCTACATCGTGAATCGTGCGCTGGCGAAGAATCTAGGCGGCGATGTGATCGGCAGGCGTCTCGCGTTCGAGTGGGGCGGGGTCGTCGATGGACGCATCGTGCCGGTGAAGATCACGGGCGATGTGGTGGGCGTCGTCGAGGACGTGCGCGAGTCGGGGCCCGCCTCGCCTGCGGCGCCAGCGCTGTACCGTCCGTTCGCGCAGCACCCGCGGCCGACGATGACGCTTGTTCTACGGACGCGTCGTGACGCCGCCGATCTCGCACGGGCCGTGATCGCACGCATCCATGCGCTGCACCCGGAGCACAGCCTGTGACGGTGCGCCCGCTGGCGGAGTACGCTGCGCCGTACTCGCGCGGGCGCGGCTGCAGCTCACGCTCATCGCTCTCTTTGCCGCCCTTGCCCTTAGCCTGGCCGGCATCGGGCTATACGGCGTTATCGCATACGCAGTCGAACAGCGGCGGCAGGAACTGGGACTGCGGCTGGCCGTCGGCGCAACGCCCGCCATGGTGACGCGGCTGGTGGTGTACCAGGGGCTACTCCTCGCTGCGGCCGGGCTTGCGGCCGGTGCGCTCGTCGCGATCCTTGCCCTGCCAGCGCTGCGCGCATTGTTGTACGACGTCGCCCTTACCGATCCCGTAGCAGCAGCCGGGGCCGGGCTGTTTATCCTCCTCGTCGCGCTCGCGGCATGCGTGCAGCCCGCACGGCGCGCGGCACGCATCGCACCGATGACCGCACTGCGGACCGAATAGCCTCCCGTAGACGGTATGCAGTCCACATGGCAGCTCACTTGCCAGGTTTCACAGCCGACTGAATCGCGCCTCCAAGCGGAGGGCCGTGATTCGGCGCTCTTGCCAGCCCTCCAGTAAGCTTTAGAGAACCGAGTATCCTCGGCCACGTTGATGTGACGCGCCAGGCTGTGGCGCGCGCGATTGAACAAGGCGACCAGAGTACGGGGTTGGGGCTCTCTCAACGGTCCTTGGCAAAGGACACGCCTATTCCGCAGGAGGAACAGTTGATCGCCAGG
>JBOGIN010000791.1:0-7695 GCA_050742275.1 Vicinamibacteraceae bacterium | reverse complement strand
CCCAGACGAACCACTCTCCCGTCAGACCATAGAGCCAGGCAGTATGCGCCAGCATCGCCAGACCGGGCGCTGCCGCCACGAGACCGCCGATCATCAACGTCCCGACGTCCCATCGTCGTCCAGGGGTCTGTCTCGCCAACGCGATGCCGATGAGCGCCAGCGGCACGCTGAGGAAACAGCCGTTCGGTCTCGCGAGCCCAGCGAGCGCGCCCCACAGCGCCGCCTGAATCCACTCGCGGTGCCGGTAGTGGTAGAACGCGCCGAGTGACGCGAGCAGAAACAGTGCTTCGGGATAGACGGCGCTGAAAAAGAACGCAAATGGAAACGCCGCCAGGAGCACGAGCGCGCGCGTGGCCGGCTCGTCAAGGGAAGCGCCGCGGCTCGCCGACACCGCCACGCCGGCGGTGTGGCCGGCAAGGCGTAATGGCGGGACGAGCTCGCGGCCGAGCCGGAAGAGGTAACGCTGGGCGAGAAAGAAACTCCAGAGCGAGATCAACATACCCGCCCAAAGCCAGCTCAACTCGCTGCGCTCGCTCATCTCCGGGTATGTCTCGTCCGATTCAGGCCTGCCCTGAGCCCCCAGCAATGCACCCCCCGCGCGCATCAACATCGGGTACGCGGGGAAGAACGCGACGTTCTGGTACCCGACGAACTCGGGATCGTACCGGTAGCCGTCCTTCGCAATGCTGAGATACCACATGGCATCCCATTGGGCGGGCAGATTGAGCCACTTGTGTTCGGTCACCGGGGCAGCAGCACCTCTCGGATATCCGATGATAAGTGTGGCGAAATACGCGGCGACCAGCACGGTGACGCGCGTGCTCCACGATGTCGCCCAGGCTACCCGGGTGGCGGGATCGCGCCAGAAGCGCTGCGCGCGCTGGCGCGCATCCGCAGGCCACGACGGCCGGCGCACGAGCGCGTGCCGTACACCGACGGCGACCAGCAGCAGGACTACCACGCGCCACACCGACGTCGCCGAGATCCGCGTGTCACCGAACGTCACGCGGAAGCCGTTGTGGAGCGTCGCCGAGCAGAACACGACCAGGAGCAGCGCCGACACGGTGTCGAGCGCGCGCGCCCACCACGGAAGGACTGCGGGATGGCTAGACGACGCGCCGGCGGTGTGACCTGGCGAAGAGGCAACGACAGGATCAGGTGAAGGGCTGATCGGACTCGACGTCGGGGGAGCCCCCTCGTCCGGCGTCGAAGGCCCTGTACCAGACCCATCAGAAAACCGCGTCACGGCGTCTCCGTTCGTTTCGCTAGGCTGCCCGCGGTCTCGACCGACGGCTGCCCTTATAGAGGTCCTACTGATCGAAGAGGGACGGAAGGATATTAACCACGTCTATCTTGGCGTCAAACGGTTCTCCGGGGCGGTGGAGGTGTCGGAGTGCCTTGCCGTTTGCGATAGACGAACACGCGTCCTTGGAAGGCCACCGATCCGCGCCGTCTGCTATCCGAGCTGCCGGCTGGGCTGCGCCAGCGCATGCGGTTGCGCCCGGCGGCGGCTCCCACGTCAGGCGATAAACGTGCGCGGAGCCATGGTCGTCGGGGAACCTCGCCACGAACGTGAAATACGCTGTCCTCTGGTCCATCGCTTCGATGAGCGCCGCCAGCTCGGCTGGCTCGTACCTGTCGAGATGGATGACGACGAAGTCCACGCCGATCTCGTGAAGGGCTTCGATGGAGGGGCCGCTCGGAAAGCCCCGCATGCGCTCCAGCAGCCCAATGTAGGCGCGCGGATAGTATCCGCTGTAGCCATTCACCAGGCGCTGCCAGTGGAACGTCGAGTAGTATTCGTATTCCGCATCGTGCTGGGGGTCGGCGCCGCTGAACCACATCGGCAGCTCGAGCACGACGCTTGGCGGCTGCTGCGCGAGCCATTGGTGTACCAGAAGTGGTCGCTGGGGCACGGTCCTGAGCGGCAGTGGGACGGACCAGTACTCGATCAGGAGCAACACCGCGCATCCGGCCGGCGTCAACCGCCGTGTCGCTGCCGATCGGGTAAAGCCGCGGACCCGTGTCACGCCCCAAGCGGCCAACAGCCCGAGCGCGAGGTTGACGAAGATGGCGAACCGCCCCGGTGCCCGCAAGCCACGAAACGGCGATCCCGGCTCGAGCAGCCACGGATAGACGAGGCCGTTCACGCCCAGTGAGAAGTCCACCGCGACCAGCAGCCCCGCGAGGTAGATGAGGCGAATCGCCTTCGGCCTCCACAACAGCGCCAGGACGGCCAGCACGATCGCCGTGAGCCCTGGGAAGAGACGCGCCTCGCTCGCGCCGAGCGGGCCCGACAGCCAGCCGTAGACGAGGTTCACGCGTGGCGTCGCAAGGTAGCTCTCGGGATGCGCGCTCCACGTCCCGATCTCCTCGATGCTCCGCTCGCCCATGCGCTGGGCATTCAGACGATACTGCCGGCTGTACGGCAGGACGACGAGGGCCGCGAGCAGCGCGCCCGCGAGCAGCGCCGTCATCACGCGCGATAACGGCGCACGCCGGCAGAGGAGGAGGAGCGGACCGCCGAGCAGCAGGAGAAACGTGGTGATGAACAGGCCGTAGTAGACGCTCGATAGGAACTGCAGCATCAGGAAGAAGCCCGTGAGCAGGCCGTCCTTCACGCGACCGGACTCCAACGTCCGGTGCAGGGCCCATAGCGTGAGCGGCATCCACTGCGCCCACTGCAGCTCGAGGTGCATGAAGTGGTCGATGCGATACGGCGCCAGGGCGAACACGATACCTGCGACGATGGCCGCGCCGTCGCTTCTCGTCAGGCGGCGCGCGAGCAGGTACATCCCTGTCGCCGACGCCACCATGCCGGCGAGCAGCAGGACGTTGTAGACGGCCACCGCCGAGACGCCTGCCTCGATGAAGGGCGCGGCGAGCGCCCCCTCGAGGAACGTCGCGTCGGAGTTCGCCAGCGTTCCCGTCTCCGGGTAGAAGATGTTCCCGTCGAAGAGATGGTTGGGATCGTGGAAGATCTGCCTGGCCAGCCGCTTGAGACGCCAGATGCTAAAGAGCGGGTCGAAGTGGTGGGCGACGGCATCGCCGAGGTGAGCGGCCTGCGGCCAGGTGCAGACGATCACCAGGCCCGCAAAGCCGGCGGTGACGGCAGCCAGCTTCGCAAGCGTCAGCGGCGCGAGGTCTTGCGTCTGTTCGGACTCGTGTGCCCGCACGTTCCTACCCATAGACTGTGAAATCTCGGGACAACGGTGACAGATCTAGCTCTCTTCTCTGGGCGAAGTCTAGAGTGGAGAGGCGATGACGAAGCAAGAGCAGGCACGATGACAGGCGTGGCGGCGGAAGGTGTTGCAGGAGGCCGGCGCGGAGGCGCGCAACGTGGCGCGGACTCTCGCCGCCACGCGAGCGCCCCGCGAGAGTGGCGGAGGGAGAGGGATTCGCGCCGCGGAGGGCTGTAATCCGTGTCTCACCGCCAGGCGAGCTCCGCGAGAGTGGCGGAGGGAGAGGGATTCGAACCCTGCAATCTCCTCACCATCAACAACTTAGGCCACTTTTCACTCGCCCAAAGCGCCAGAATCGCTCAAAATCCGAGTATCAGGTACAAAACAGGTACAGCTCAGCCTGACCAGTTGAAACCGATCCTGGCCCCTACGCCCGAAGCGCATCCAAGAGTTCATCGGAGAGCGCCACGCAGGATTCTGCGACGACGGCAGGATCCTCAAGACGCTCCGTCGCGCGAACCGCCATGGCAATCCCCAGTGCGACTGTGGTTCCGAACAGGACACGAAGCTGCTCGCACGCTTCGGCAGTTACTTCGCGCGCGATCGGACTTCCAAAAAGCTCCCCGAGACCCCGCGCGAGCACTTCGACTGGAATCGCGCGGAGCAGCCGCAGTACGTCAAGCGCGTTCTTGTCCTTGAGTCGTGTCGCGCCTCGTTCCGCGCTCCGATCAGGGAGCTTGTGCACCTTCGCCACCAGCAGCGCACTTGGGCCAGCGACGCGAACTTCGAACACGCGGCGATCGTCGGGATCGAGCACCTGCAGACGTGTGGGCGCGTGATCGACCAGTGGTGCCTCCGACCCCCAATAACCTGTTGACAGCCGACTGGTCATAGCTGTAGACTGCCAACCTATGGTCGACAGACGCGAGGTCCTGTATGGCAGCCTCGGCCTCATGGTGCTCAAAACGCTGGAAGCGATCGGTCCCCTGCATGGATACCGCATCGCCCGACGTATCGAGCAGATCAGCGGCCATCAGCTCGCCATGAACCAGGGCACACTCTATCCGGCGCTCCTCAAGCTTGAGCAGGCGGGGTGGATCTCCTCGAAGTGGACCGAATCCGAGAGCGGCCGTCGAGTGAAGGTGTATGCGCTCACGAGGGCCGGTCGGAAGCAACTCTTGATAGAGGAAGCCGAGTGGCAGCGCGCCACTGGCATCGTCGGGCGGTTCTTCGAGATTCAGGGGGATCCGTCATGAACCGACTCCGTGTCTTTCTCTCCCGGCTGCGTGCCTTGGCTCGCGGGTCGGAACTCGACCGTGACCTGCAGGAGCAGATCAACGCACACCTCGAAGAGGCCACCGACGAATACGTACAGCAGGGTCTGCCACTCAAGGAGGCGAGACGTCGGGCGCTTCGCGACTTCGGCGGCGTATTGCAGCTGGAAGAGGCGTATCGAGACATGCGCTCATTCGGCTGGCTGGAAGATGCGCGACGAGATATGCGATACACCTTCCGAGCCCTCCGACGCACGCCTGGCTTCACCGCCGTTGCCGTCCTGACGCTCGCGCTTGCGATCGGCGCGGGCACGGCGATCTTCAGCGTGATCGACGCCGCGCTGCTGCGGCCGGTGCCGTACCAAAAGCCCGAGGAGATCGTGTCCGTCAACGTCGGTGAAGCTTTCGACTACCGCTTGGCGCCATCTGCTATCGACGTCGAGCAGTGGCGCACAGCGACCAAGGTGTTCGTTCGTATCGGGATGGGAAGAGAGAGGACCTTAGCGCCCATCATCGTGGACGCCGGCGTGCCAGAGCGCCTGATGGTCGGCACTGCGTCGGAGGACTTTCTCGAGGTCTTTGGGATCCTTCCTATCCTCGGCCGCGCGTTCACCGCTAACGACAGGCGCCCAGGATCTCCGCTCGTCGTCCTTCTCGGCCACCGATACTGGCAGACGCGCCTCAATGGCGCGAGAGACGTCATCGGCCGGTCGATCCTCGTCGAGGGTGACCAGGCCACAATCGTGGGGGTCTTGCCCGCAGGCTTCTACCCGGACACGATGGTGTGGCGCCCTGAGATCGTGCCGCCCATCATGAGAGCCATGCGTGGGACCGGGGTTTCCGTCTACGGGCGCCTGCGACCAGGTATGGATATCGACTCGGCCGCACGCGATCTCACCGCTCGTCTCGCGGCTGCCGAAGAGACCCCCGACTTACGGGTGTGGCTCGTGTCGCTGTATGCCGAAACGACCAGGAGTTATGGACGCACCATCGCCGTGCTGTCCGGTGCTGTCGCGCTCATCTTGCTCATCGCCTGTGTCAACGTTGCCGGCCTGCTGCTGGCCCGCGGCGCGACCCGCCAGTCCGAGCTGGCCATCCGCAAGGCCATCGGGGCAAGTCGCTGGCGTCTCATCCGCCAGCTCCTCGCTGAGAGCGTACTGCTCGCCGCGGCAGGCGGGATCGTCGGCGTAATTCTGGCGTTCCTGGCGCTCGACGCTATCGTGGCGCTCATTCCGCTGCGGCTTCCCGACAACGTAACACCGGTCATCAACCCCCAAGCCCTGGCGTTCGGCCTCATGCTGTCGATGGCCACAGCCATCGCGTTTGGTCTCGCACCGGCACTCAAGCTGTCAGGCACGAATGTCAACACGCGCGCGGCTGTCGGTCGCTCGCGCCATGGCTCTGCGCTGACGCGGCGCGGCGGGCAAGTCCTGATCGCGGTCGAGGTCGCCATGGCCCTTGTGCTCGTCATCGGCGCGGCGCTGATGATTCGGAGCCTCTCCAAGATCCTGGCGATTGACGTCGGCTTCGACCCCGACGCCGTGTTGACGATGGAAGTGGTGCCGGTCGACACCGATCCGGCCGCGCAGGAGGCCTACTATCGCGAGCTCCTCCGCAACGTGCGCCAAATCCCGGGCATTGCCGTCGCCGGGGCGGCCGATCGACCCCCGCTGGATGGCAGTGGCTCATACACCAGCGCAACCGCGAATGGGCGCTCGACGAACGTCGCTCTCAGGCGCGTCATGCCGGGGTACTTCGAAGCCATCGGCTTGCCACTGCGCCAGGGGCGGTTTCCAACCGACGCAGACTACAGGACCAGCCCGCCATTTGCGGTGCTCAGTGAGTCCGCCGCACGTGCGATGTTCCCCGATCAACCGGCGGTCGGACAGCAGTTCATCCTCCAGAAGAAGACCTGGATCGTTGTCGGCGTAGTGGGCAATGCTCGCAACAAGAGTCCTTTGCCCGGGGAGCGGGAAGAGCGTGATCTATATCTCGCGCATCAGGCGGACGCTTCGTCTGCCTTCGGCCCCGGGCTGGCGGTCGCGGTCCGCCCGGTGGGCCCGATTCCCCAGCTCGCGGAGCAGCTTCGTCGCGCGGCACATGCCGTCGGTCCGGCGGTGATCGTGGAGCGCGTTCGTTCCGGTCGCGACTTGTTCGCCGACCGGGTCGCGACGCCGCGTCAGCAGACGACGATGCTCAGCTTGCTCGGTGGTCTCGGCCTGCTGCTAGCCCTGGTCGGCATTTTCGGCACGACCGCCTACGCCGTCGCGCGCCGCACGCAGGAGGTCGGGATCCGCATGGCGCTCGGTGCGCGACCAGGGAGGATGGTCGGGACGATCGTCGGCGACGCGGCGTGGCCGGTCGCGCTCGGCATCGCGATCGGACTGGCCAGCGCGGTCGTCGTCACGCGTGTGATCGCAAGTTTTCTGTTCGAAACAGAGCCGACTGATCCGCTGACATTGGGAGCAACGATCGTCGTCTTGGCGGTGACGGCTCTGATGGCCGCGTGGATCCCAGCACGCCATGCGGCGCACGTCGATCCCGTGAAGGCCCTGCGCGCGGAGTAGTCACTCTTGATGGGAGCTTCGCGTCGACGAGCTGCAACAACCCCAGGATCCCACCGGCTGATACAGCGCGCGATCGCGTGGCAAATCACTTATTGGCCGTGCAGGTGATGGCGAAGCCCGCGGGTCAGGTGCTGCGAAGCGCCACTCGGTTACCGGCGTATTTGGCGTGACCACGCTTCTTCGGTACTGGTCAACTGCCAATTAACTTCATCAATTTTGAAGGCTGAACGGTGAAGACGCTCGATCTCTACCCGGGATCTTCGCGGCCCTGGCCGTGGTATTGGCCGTTGTGGGGATCTACGGGTTGATGTCCTACTCGAGGAACACCTCGCGCTGCAGACCGCGGAAACCCTTCGGGCCGGGTCTTTCCCTTTGACAGTGGATATCGTTTCTCGATAATGTCTTTATGAGCAACGATAATCTCCAGGAGGGCGCATGCAAGCGGAGACGACTGGCCGGCGCGCTGCGCGGCTGGCGAAGGCGCTCGTGGATGTCGCATGGTGGCTGATCATCGCTGGGACCGCGATGGGGCTGCTTGTAGTCGGGCCGGTGCTCACAGCCGGTGGGCTCACCGTTATGACAGAGGTGTCTATTTCCGACGAGGCTGCACGCCGGCTCTTGCCGCTGTCCTCGCCCGACACGCTCGTTGCGGCGCACCCGGTGTTGAAGCGC
>JBOGIN010000790.1:0-2450 GCA_050742275.1 Vicinamibacteraceae bacterium | reverse complement strand
CGCGAGGCGCGCTTCGAAGTCTGGGAACGTGTCGACATCCCCAGGGTAAATACCGATTCCGTGTAGAAAGTACAAGTGTAAAAAGTACACGCGCTCGTTAGATGCCGAATTTCCGAAAGGCATTAGGCCTAAAGGCCCGCCCTACGAGAGCTGATTGAGGGCTTTCGCGCGGCCTAAAGGCCGCGCGCTACGGCGCCTGAAGGCCCTCGTTACTGGGCGGAATAACCCCCATCCACCGCCAGATCGGTGCCTGTAATCCAGGTCGTTGCCGGCGCGAGCAGGAAAACCACCGCGCGCGCGACATCGATGGGCGAGCCTGGCCCCAGCGGATGCTTCTGCTCGAGCGCAGCCACTTGCTCGCTGGTGAGAGCCCCCAATGCGTGGTCGGTCATTGGCGTTCTCACAAGCCCCGGCGAGATGGAGTTCACCCGGATCCCGCGGCGCGCGAGCTCCACGGCCATGGCGCGCACCGCCGCGGCGATCGCGCCCTTCGTGGCGGAGTACCCGGTCTCGCCAGCGGCGCCAACCTTGCCGTAGATCGACGACAGGAACAATAGACTGCCGGCGTCCGGCTCCATCACATCGCGCCGCGTGAGGTGACGCGCCAGCTCCAATCCAGCCTGGAGGTTGACCGTCATCATCGATTGCACGACGTCGACCGTGCTCGTCCTGAGCGGAGTGGTGACGACGATGCCAGCGGCATGGCAGAGGCCGTAGATCCGGCCCACCTGCTTCGCGACGCGAGCGATCGCCGGGCCGATCGCCGACAGCTCACGCAGATCGAGTGAGAGCACCTCGTGCCGATCGCCGTCGAGCGACCGGCGCGTGTCGTCGAGCGCTCCGCTATTGCGTCCGACGAGCACGAGGCGCGCGCCATGCCGGCTGAGCTCAACCGCGGACGCGCGGCCAAGTCCAGACGAGGCGCCGGTGACGACCACCCACTTCCGACCGAAATCGAGGAACGAAGCGGGCGCGAGCGTCATGCGGTGTTGACCCTCTCCGCCTTCGCGCGGCGCGCTTCGGCGGACAAGTCCGATTCAGACGAAGCAGCATCGCTCGATGGCCACTCGACGTGGCGCACGACGGTTTCCGGCGCCAGCGGCAGGAGCGCTGCGCCCCACGACAATCCCACGCCGTAGCCGAGCAGCATCAACCAGAGCGGCTTCGTCCGATCCTCCACGGTCAAGCCTTGTGTGATGGTCAGCGGGACCGACGGGCCACCTGGATTTCCGTAGCTGTCCAAGATGATCGGCACCTTCGCGCCCGGCAGGTCGCATTTGGTCATCAGGTGCTTCATGATGAAGCGATTCGACTGATGGAAGATGTAGTAGTCCACCTCATCCCGCGATCGACCTGCCAATCGCAGTGTGTCGTCGATGAGCGGTGGGATCACCTTGATCGTGAAGTTGAAGACGTTTGCCCCGTTCATCTTCACGTAATGCGACGCGGTATTGGCGCAGAAGCGATTGCGGAAGCCGCCAGCCTCGACAATCAGGTCATCGTAACCAGTGCCATCGGTGTGGAGCGTGAAATACCAGGAGGCCTTCGTCTCGTCGCTTCGTTCGAGCGCCGTTGCGGAGCCGGCATCACCGAAGAGTAGAGACACCGCGCGATCGCTTTCGTTCGCGTAGAGCGTCGGCGTCTCGCCGTGGAGCAAGAGCACGCGTCGCAGGCCGCCGCTCTGCAGCATCATCGATGCGAGCCAGAGACCGTAGACATACCCGGAACAACCGAGCCCGAGATCGAACGCCGCGCAGTGCTCCGCCAGCCGTAAGCGCTCGTGGAGCAGGCAGCTGGACGAGGGCATGAAATAGTCGGGCGTCTGCGTCACCATGATGAGGCCGT
This sequence comes from Vicinamibacteraceae bacterium, assembly GCA_050742275.1. Classification (GTDB taxonomy): domain Bacteria; phylum Acidobacteriota; class Vicinamibacteria; order Vicinamibacterales; family Vicinamibacteraceae; genus WHTT01. Next base: position 605 of record JBOGIN010000790.1, on the reverse strand, counting down.
CGATCGAGTGACGGTCCCATTCGAGGTCCTCCAGCAGCGCCTCGGCCGCCCCGAAGCAGAGATCCGTGCTGCACGTGCGGTCGTCAACGACGCGCCGCTCCGTGACCCCGGCCATGGCGACAACCTTGCGCACTTCGCTCTTGGCAAAGGCCGTGGTGTCGGTGAGGTTGTTGAACCGGCGCCGCGGCACGCAGGTGGCGAGACCCTTCAGCGACGGCGCCGTCATGATCGATTGCGCCATGGTCTAAATCCTACGCCTATTTCGGGGCACCCTCTCTATATCCTCCGAAGGAGCCGCTGGTCCGCCAACACCTCAGCCGCACGCTGGACGATGGTGCGCGGGAGACCGGCACGCTCGGCGATATCGATGAGCGGCCAGGTTCCGTCGGATAACGAAAGCACCCAGAGCATCGCCGTGCTGAGATCGTCCAACTGGGCGCCCCCGCCCACCGCCCGGTACACGCCTCGTCGTCCGAGCTGCGGTTCGCCATATGGCGTCAAGGTCTGAAACATCAGGTCGATCTCGAGCGTCGAGAGCAGTGCCAGGCAGGCGTCGAGCGCATCCTCGAGCTGCGCCGCGGTGATGAAGCCGAGATTGTCTGCAG
>JBOGIN010000789.1:0-3095 GCA_050742275.1 Vicinamibacteraceae bacterium | reverse complement strand
GCCAGGCGGCGGATGAGGCGCAGAAGCGGCTGTGTCGCGTTGACCGAGAGCGCCGCGGTCGGCTCATCCATGATCACGAGCTTCGGCCGGAATGCGAGTGGTCTGCAGATCGCGACGGCCTGGCGTTGGCCACCGGACAGGCTCGAGATGGGCTCGCGCAGCGACGAGACGCCGATGCCAAGTCGCTGCAGCAGCTCCTCCACCTCCCGCTGCATGCGCTCCCGGTCGATCACGCGGAGGCCGAACAGTGAGCGGCGCACGAGCTCGCGGCCCAGGAAGACATTCTCGCAGACGTCAAGGTTCTCGCAGAGCGCGAGGTCCTGATAGACGATCTCGATCCCGAGGCTGCGAGCGGAGCTGGGATCGAACCGCTCCACCATCGTTCCATCGATCGAGAGCGCGCCCTCGGTCGGCGAGTCTGCGCCCGCGACGATCCGCATCAAAGTCGACTTGCCGGCCCCGTTGTCGCCTGCGAAGCCGACCACCTCGCCGCGCCGCACCTCGCAGTCCACCCCGCGCAGCGCCTGGACCGCCCCGTAGAGGCGGCCGAGGCCTCGGCCACTGGCCATGGCGGGCTCAAGCACGGCGGACACGTTGGTGCCCGATCGCGTCGATGGAGACGACGGCCAGAAGGATCACGCCGGACGCCATGTATTGGTAGAAGGTGTTGATGCCCATCAGGCTCAGCCCGTTCGCGATGCTCGCGAGGAGCAGCGTCCCGAGCAGCGTGCCCACGATGCTGCCGACGCCGCCGAACAGGCTCGTTCCTCCCACCACCGCGGCGCTGATCGCATCGAGCGCCAAGAATGGTCCGACGCTGGGCGGTCCTGCATCCAGGCGAGATGCCTGGATGATGCCGGCAAGTGCCGTGAGCAGACCCATGACGCAGAACAGCCCCAAGATGATCCGGTCGACCTTGAGTCCCGCCCGGCGCGCCGCTTCGCGGTTGCCGCCGATCGCATAGATGTGGCGACCGAGGGTCGTTTTCCGGGTCACGAAGAGGCCGACCGCGGCCACGACCGCGACGATCACGACGGGGTAAGGAACACCCCGGTGGGTCGCGAACACAGCGAGGGTGACGCCAAGCGCGGCGATCGTCGCGGCGCCTGCGAGCATGTCGACGGGCCGCGGACCCTGCCCGGCGCGGTCGGGACGCGGTCGTCGCACCGCGAGCGTCAGCCGCCCCCGCCTCGTCCAGGCCCAGATGCCGAGGCCAGCGGCGCCGACGGCGATCGTGAGCGGCACAGGGATCGTCGAGCTCGCGATGGCGCGGAAGCTCTCGCGCGTGCCCGCGAGGACTTGGGCATCCGAGATGGCGAAGGCGAACCCCTGAAGGTAGGTCCAGGCCGCCAGGGTCACGACGAAGGCGGGCACACCCACGCGGGTCACGACCGCTCCGTTGAACGCACCGAGGGCGAGCCCGATGGCCAAACCGAGCGCGACAGCGGCCGGCGTGTCCCACTGATGACGGACCTGCACGAGAACGGTCATGACCGCCACAACAGCGTAGAGAGAACCCACCGACAGATCGATCTGTCTAACGAAGAGGAGTAGCGTGATGCCGATGGCAGCGAGCGCCGTCATCGAGAGTTGAACGCTGACATTACTGAGGTTCCGCGACGTGAGGAAGATACCGTCGGTCAGCTGGTTGAATACGAGCCAAACGACAGCGGTGAGCGCAAGCAGGACAAGGAGGCGCTTGGTGTTCGCCTCCGCGGCCACGGAGAACGCTCGCGCCTCGGCGGGCCCGCTGACCTGATCGTGCGCTGGCGCATCGGTCGCTATCGCCACGACGCTAGCGCGCGAGGAGTTCTTTTGCCCCTTGAGGCCACTCGGTCTCCGGGACACCGGCGAAGACGTTCTTCGCGTCCACGTACTGCGGGCTGTACTCCTCGAGGTACTCGACCAGGTTGTCGCGGGTGACGTTGAACGCTTCGATCCGCACGAACGGCACCTGTTTGCCACCGAGTTCGTAGGTCGCGTCGGTCTTGGGCGTTTCTCCCTTGGCGAGCTGCACGCAAATCTCGCCGGCTCGCGTTCCCATGACATCGAAACGCGTAAAGCTGGACATGTTGATCTTGCGCTGGAGGATCCCCCGGCAGGCGGCCTCCGAGGCATCCTGGCCGCCTATCCACATCTTGCCGGCGAGATTCTGCGCTTCGAGCGCGGCGAGGACACCCTGAGCGAGGCCGTCCGAGTTGCAGAGGAATCCGCCGATCTTGTCCCCGAACCGCGTGAGGGTGTTCTCTGCCTGCTGGCGTGCATCTTCGATGCTGAATGCGGCGTGCCACTCGTGGCTCGCGACTTGCATCTGGCCGGCATCGATGCGGGGCTGGATGACGTTAAAGACGCCCTCCGTGAACTCGATGGCGACCGCGTTCGCCTGGTCCCCGGACACGACCACCCAGTTACCGGTCAGGCCCTGGTCCTTCAGGGCCGCCTGGGCGATCGCCTCGCCCACCGCGACGTTGTCCCGTGACACGAAGACGCTGATGTCGGGAGAGGGAACACCTGTGTTGTAGGCGAGGACGGGGACGCCTTGCTCCTTGGCCTTGCGGACCATCGATACCGCCGGCGGTCCCACAACCGGAATGATCGCAAGCGCTCCGAGGCCTTGGGCAAGCAGGTTGTCGACCTGGTTCGCCTGCTGCGCCGGATCGTCGTTGGCCTGGTCCGAGTGCGGCTCGAATCCAGCATCACGGACGGCCTTTTCGAAATTGAAAAGGTCCAGGTTCGGGAAACGCGGATTACGGAACGACGACATCGCGAAGCCGATCTTCTTCGATCTCGGAGCGGCGCCCACGCCGCACGCAGACAGGAGCGAGCCGCCAAGAAGCGCGCCGCCGACTGTCGCACTCGAGCCCACCAAGAAGCCGCGCCGGGTGATGCTGTGCTCTCCCACGGTTCCCCCGCCCCTCCTGCCCACCACGGGCTCCCCTTTGTAGCCGCCACGGCGATGCTACCCACTAGCGGCTATCTGTCAACGGCTAGCAGTAGGTCAGATAGACTTCTCAAAAGTGCTCCAATCCGCTCCAAGGAAACGACTTTCGGTCTCCCGTCATACGTTGGCGCGGCAGGTCCACCAAATCCTGCTG
>JBOGIN010000788.1:0-3288 GCA_050742275.1 Vicinamibacteraceae bacterium | reverse complement strand
CAGGCTCTGAAGGCCGCGCGCTACGTGCGCTCTGCAATGAGTCTTGCAGTCTTCGTCGCGCATAGGGTATGATTTGGCCTGCTCACTAAGTTATCTATATATGCCCCGATACGACTCGCTCCATGGGACGCTCCCAATGCTCGTGTTGAAGATTCTCGCTCGACGCGGGCCGCTGCACGGCTATGCGATTACCACGTACGTCGAAGGCATGTCCTCCGACGTCCTGCGCGTGGAGGAGGGCTCGCTGTATCCAGCCCTCCATCGCATGGAAGAGGCGGGCTGGGTCAGGGCTCGATGGAGCGTCACCGAGCGGAAGCGCCGCGCGCGGCTCTATGAGATTACGCCGAGGGGCCGCCGGCAGCTGGAGGCGGAAGAAGTTCGCTGGCAAGCCGTCATCGGCGCCGTGGGCCGCATTCTCAAGCACGCGTAACGCCTGCCGTGCGCTGTTGAGCGTGAGCTGAAAGAGGTGGCAATGTCGTGGATCTCGCGCGTGGTCAACCTGTTTCGGACATCGCGGGTAGATCGCGAGCTGGACGAGGAGCTGCGGTTCCATGTCGAGGAGCGGACCGACGCGCTGGTGCGCGACGGCCTGCCGCGGAGGGCCGCCGAGGCGCTGGCGCTCCGACAGCTCGGCCGCCCGTTGCGCCTGCGCGAGGAGAGCCGCGACATCAAGCTGCTCGCCTGGCTCGATTCGCTGGCACAGGACGTCCGGTTCGCGCTCCGCGGCCTGCGTAAGAGCCCGAGCTTCGCGTTCGCGGCCGTGTGCACGCTGGCCCTCGGCATCGGCGCGAACACGGCAATCTTCAGCGTCGTCTACGCGGCGCTTCTCAAGCCGCTGCCGTATACGAATCCCGACGAGCTGGTTGCGATCTCGGTCTACGTCCCGCAGCTTCAATCGAAGTTTCCGAGCCTGCCCATCCGCCCCGTCGACTTCGAGCGCTTCCGCCGGTCGAATCGTGTGTTCACCGATATGGCGGCGATTCGCGAGCGAAATTTCAACCTCACGGGTCGCGGTGAACCGGAGCGATTGTCCGGCGCCCGCGTCTCGGCGAGCCTGTTTCCGCTGCTCGGCGTGCAGCCCGAGCTCGGGCGCACGTTTCTGCCAGAAGAGGATGCGCCGGGGCGCGAGAGGGTCGTTCTCATCAGCCACGACCTGTGGAGCAGGCGGTTTGGGGCCGATCCCAGCATCACAAACCGGACGCTCTCGCTGGACGGACAGCCGCACCAGATCATTGGCGTCATGCCGGCTCGATTCTTGTTTCCTACCCGCAAGCAGCTCCACAGCCACGTCGAGCTCGGCCCGCGCATCGATGTGTGGAAGCCGGCGGCGTTCGATCAGGACGAGCTCGGCTTGGATGACTTGACTGTGTTCAGTTGGGGTGTGATCGGGCGCTTGAAGCCTGGTACATCACAGCAGAGCGCCCAAGCCAATCTCGACGTCATTGCGGAGGGCATCGTCGAACGGATGCATGCGAAGGCACCTGGCCTCGACGACGTCGAGCTTCGCACGCTGATCAAACCGATGCGCGACGTTTATTTTGGCAGCGTGCATCGGAGCCTTGTGATGCTGATGTCCGCCGTTGGACTGCTGCTCGTCATCGGCTGCGTCAATCTCGTGAACCTGCTGCTCGCGCGCCTGAACAGCCGCACACGAGAGCTGGCCACGCGCGCGGCGTTGGGCGCGCCTCGGGGCCGACTCGTTCGGCAGCTGATCACCGAGAGCGTCGTCGTCGCGGTACTGGGCGGCGCTGCTGGTATTCCGCTTGCGGCGTGGGGCACGCGCGTGCTGACCGCGTTGGGCCCATCCGATTTTCCGACTGGCCAAGCTGTGTGGCTCAACGGTCCGGTGTTCCTCTTTGCGATGACCGTGGTGTTCGCCGCGGGGTTAGCTGTTGGTCTCGTTCCGGCGACCGAGATGGCTCGTGGCCATCTCCACGGCAACCTCAAAGATGGCGGCCGCGGCATGACGACGGGCAAGGGGTCCGGCTACATGCGGCGAGCGCTCGTTACGGCTGAAGTCGCGTTGTGCATGGCTTTGCTCGTGGTCGCGGGCCTGCTGCTCCGGAGCCTCGTCAATCTCATGGGCGTCGACAGGGGATTCGACGTCGAGCGTGTCCTCTCGGTTGACGTCGCGCTATCACCCGAGCGCTACGAGGGGAGTCAGCGCGTCGCCTTCTATCGAGATCTGCTCGACAACGTGCGGGCGCTGCCTGGCGTCGCGTCGGCTGGGGCAATCACTATCCTGCCCCTGACGTCGGAGTCCGAAGGCAGCGCTGAACAGATCTTTTTGGAAGAGGACACCAAGGTGCGGCTCGATCGCCCGGCGGCGCACTATCGTGCCGTCACACCGGGATATTTCGCAGCCATGGGCATTCCATTAGCGGCCGGACGATTTCTCGAGGCGGAGGAGCCGAGTGATCGGGTCGTGGTCAGCGAGGGACTCGCGCGGCATCTGTGGCCGGACGCTCAGCCGGCGCACATCATTGGTCGGCGCATCAAGATAGGTGAGATTACCGACGGTCCCGCCACCATCGTCGGCGTGGTTGGCGACGTTCGCGCGGCCGCCCTCGATCGCGATCCGACGCCGGCGCTCTATGTGCCGTATACACGCGCTCGTCCACGCGTGATGAGCGTTGTCGTTCGTACGACCCAAGATCCGAAGACGCTCGCGGCGGCCGTTCGCGCGCGGATATGGAAGCGCGACAACAGCATCCCGGTCGACACGATGAGGACCATGCGTGACATCGTGTCCGAGTCGGTTGCGCCACGCCGGTTCCAAACGGCGCTGGTCCTGCTGTTCGCCGTGCTTGCGCTCGGTCTCGCGCTGATTGGCGTGTACGGCGTCACGAGCTACGCGGTTGCGCGTCAAACCCAAGAGATTGGCGTGCGTCTCGCATTGGGAGCGCGGCGAGCGGATCTCCTGAGGTCGGTCCTGATGCAAGGCCTGCGGCCGGTTGCCGCCGGTCTCGTGCTCGGCCTGGCGCTTGCCTGGGCCGCAGCCACGACCGTTCGGGGCTTTCTCTTCGGCGTCGCTCCGCTCGATCCTCTCGCGCTTGGGGTCGTCTCCACGGCGTTGATCTTGACGGCGGCGCTGGCCTGCTATTTCCCCGCTCGACGTGCCGCGCGGATCGATCCTGTCGTTGCGCTCAGGCAGGATTAGCCCTAATGCCTTTCGGAAATTCGGCATCTAACGAGCGCGTGTACTTTTTACACTTGTACTTTCTACACGGAATCGGTATTTACCCTGGGGATGTCGACACGTTCCCAGACTTCGAAGCGCGCCTCGCG